>CAZWVS010000074.1:0-8843 GCA_964636935.1 uncultured Clostridiaceae bacterium | reverse complement strand
CCCGTAATAATGCTCACCGCGAAACGCGAAGAGGCGGATCGCTTGCAGGGGTTTGAACTCGGAACCGACGATTATATCACCAAACCCTTCAGCACAAAGGAATTGGTGATGAGGGTGAAAGCCTTGTTGAAAAGGAGCGGCAAGCTTTCACAAAACGAAGTGATAGATATTTCCGGCATCAGCATCGACAAGGCCACCAGGACGGTCTTTGTCAATTCGGCTCCCGTCTCCCTTTCCCCCAAGGAGTTCGACATTCTTCTTTACATGATAGACAACAGAAACCATGCTTTGACACGCATGCAACTGCTCGACAGGATATTGGGATACGATTATGACGGCGACACCCGTGTTTTGGACACGACTATAAAAAGACTCAGAAAAAAACTGGGCACCGGAGGAAAGCTTATCAAAACGCTGAGGGGCACCGGTTATATGTTTGGAGAAAAATGATGAAAAAAACGCTTTTCAGACAGCTGCTCACCTATATGCTGTTGTTTCTCGCCCTTATAGGGCTGCTTTCATATGTGGTTTTGGAATTTTATTTCGACGATTATTACTATTCCCGCCAGGAAAAGGCACTAATTGAAAAAACCCAATATCTTGCGGATATATATGAAAACAGCGATTTTCCCGATTTTTTGGAGACAATGGAAGACTATATGCTTGAGCAGGGCATGTCCGTGCTTTTTCTCGATGTTTCCAACAGTCGCATTTACGGCTCCTCCACGCAGGGTTATGGACGAATGGGTCTGGGGACCGTTTTTCAAAGGGAACCCGGCGGCGAAGTTTTCATTTCATCTTCGACCGGTCATGTGGGATCGGCAAGCGAATGGCTTTCATATCTTACAAAAACAAATGATGGAAATCTGATTCTCGGCAGGATATCAAACGCAAGCATAGATTCCGTCGTTTCCTCCGTTATGGACTTCGCCCTTATTTTCGGCCTTATCCTTGCCTTTCTTTTCATAGTTTTCTCGTATTTTTTCTCCCGCAGCATGTCCAGACCGTTGAAAATACTCAACGCGATTGCCGAAAAAATGGGGTAACTGGACTTTTCGATGAAATACGAAGGAAATCGCACCGACGAAATAGGCCGGCTGGGGAACACCCTCAACCTGCTTACTTCAAAACTGGAGAACACTATCGTTCAGCTTAAAGGCGAACTGGAAAAGGAACGCTCACTGGAAAAAATGAGGACCCTTTTCACGGCCCGGGTCTCCCATGAACTTCAAACGCCGCTATCAGTCATAAGGGGATACGCCGAAGCCCTTTCCGACGGAATATATAAGATTGACGAAACCGCCGAAATTTACTCGGTTCTCTTAAGTGAAACTGAAAAAATAAGCAACATGGTGGACGACCTGCTTGACCTTTCCCAAATCGAATCCGGAGTCTATGTCCTTCGTAAAACCAATTTCTCCCTGCCGATGCTCGTAGATAAGATTGTCGAAAGACACAAAATCGCCTTCGGAGAAGGGGATTTTGGAATATCCTACACCACGGACTATCCGCAAGGGGTCCTGTATTTCGGAGACCCGCTGCGGATAGAGCAGGTCATCAGAAACATTCTGAACAATGCCGTAAAGCATGTCCGCCCCGGAGGCGAAATTCAAATAGCTTTAAAATATGAAAACACCGACTCGATCCTGGAAATATCGAACGAAGGCGACCCCATCCCCGAAAAAGACCTGCCCCACATATTCGACAGCTTCTACCAGGGCGCAAACAAAAAAAGCGGTGCCGGCCTGGGCCTCTCAATAGCAAAGCACATCGTGGAGCTCCACAACGGCTCCATAGCCGCCGTGAACGGCAAAAACCGCGTAACCGTCAAAATAATCCTCCCCTAAAACCCCGTGAAACACTCCGTGAAACCCCCTTTTTTAAGATTAACCCCCGGAGGTAAATCTTAAGCATATTTTTGTGCGGGGGCGATTTCGGGCGATTGAGGGAGCTTATGGGAGAATAGCATGTAATGACAGGTGTTTCTGTTTTTTGGTTTTTCAAGTTTTCCGAGTCGGGGTGTGGAAAGCTCGCAAATATTGATTTTTGCCCCTTCATATGTTATGTTTTGTGTTAGTGCCGTGAGTGTTTTTGTTTGCGGTTTGACTTTTTGGAAAGGGTCCGGATTATGAATAAAATTGAACCCCTCGGGAGATGGACAAAGGAAAACGCCGAAGAATTATATGGGATTAAGAACTGGGGCAACGGATATTTTTCGATATCCGATTCCGGCGAAATCAATGTTACGCCGTTAAACGCCAATTCACCTGTCAGCGCCAGTTTGATGAATATGATTGAAGGCGTCAAAGAGAGGGGCTTCGACATGCCCGTTCTTCTTCGTTTTGAAAACATACTGGACACACAAATCGCATATCTTAACGATTCTTTCAATAACGCCATTAAAAAACTTGGATACAAAGGGAATTACCGGGGGGTATACCCCGTAAAGGTGAACCAGCAGCAACAGGTTCTTGAAGAGATGACCAAATTCGGCAAAAAATATCATCACGGTCTCGAAGTTGGAAGCAAGGCGGAACTGCTGGCCGCGCTTTCCCTGATGGATGACAAGGAAGCCTGTCTTATTTGCAACGGATATAAGGACGAGGAATTCATAGACCTGGGTCTTAATGCAAGCAAGCTCGGACTCAAATGCTTTTTTGTAATTGAAATACCCGGAGAATTGGAAACAATCCTCGAGAGGGCGGAAAAGCTCGATGTGAAACCCAATATCGGCGTGAGGATCAAGATAGCCTCCAAGGCCGGCGGTTACTGGGCCGAATCGGGTGGGGACAGAAGCATTTTCGGACTTAACATGTCCCAGGTGATCGATATCGTCGACGTTCTGCGCGAAAGAGACATGCTCGACTGTCTGAAACTGCTCCACTACCACCTGGGTTCGCAGATTCCAAACATAAGGGACATCAGATCCGCAGTTGAAGAAGCCGCAAGGGTGTATGCTGAATTAAAGCGCGAAGGGGCCGCAATGGGATATCTGGACCTGGGAGGCGGGCTCGCCATCGACTACGACGGCTCCAACACAAATTTCGCAAGCAGCAGGAACTATTCCGTTGAAGAATACTGCGCGGATGTAATAGAGGCGGTCATGGACATAATGAACGCCCATGAGATAGGACATCCCACAATAGTTACGGAATCCGGAAGGGCGATTGTGGCATACTATTCGGTTCTTGTTTTCAATGTGCTCGATGTTGCCAAATTCGAAGTTTTTGAACTCCCGGAAAACATAACAAAGGACTCTCCGGAACCCATCAGGAACCTTCTTGAAGTAAGCAGGATACTCAACCTCAAGAACATACAGGAATGCTACAACGACGCATTGTACTACCGGGACCAGACCAGGGAGATGTTCCGCCACGGCGACCTGTCCCTTAGGGATCGTTCCGTATCCGAACAGCTTTTCTGGAACATTATAAGCAGGATTGCCCGGGAGAAGAAGAAACTGAAATTCGTCGCACCCGAGCTTGAAAACATTGAAAGCGCCATAGCGGACATATATTACTGCAATTTCTCGGTTTTTCAATCAATACCGGACAGCTGGGCGATAGACCAGTTGTTCCCGATCATGCCCATCCACCGACTGCTCGAAATCCCCTCCCGAAACGCCGTTATAGCGGACATAACCTGTGACTGCGACGGCAAAATCGACAACTTCATAGATATGCACGATGTCAGCAAGACGCTGGCGCTTCACGAATTGGAAAACGACAGGGATTATTACATCGGGGTGTTTCTCGTGGGGGCTTACCAGGAGACACTGGGAGACCTGCATAACCTGTTCGGCGATACAAACGTTGCAAGCATACGCATAAACCTGGACGGAAGCTTCGATATAACAAGGGAGATTTTCGGAGACAGCGTCGCCGACGTCCTTTCATATGTCGAATACGATCAAAAAACCATGCGCTCGAACTTCAGGGCAAAGGCGGAGCTCGCTGTAAAGGAAGGTCTTATAACCGCTTCCGAACGCCGTGAGATAATGCAATCTTTCGACAACGGTCTGAGAGGGTATACATATTACGAAAGATGAGTGGTAAAATATCACTATAACCACTGCGAAAGGAGCCTCTTCCATGCTTAAAACCAACACCCCCTTCAAACACGAGGGTATTTTCGGTTCATATAAAGAAAGTGAAGTAATCATATTCGGAGTTCCTTTCGACGGGACCGCTTCATATAGGCCGGGCACCAGGTTCGGTCCTGCTGAAATTCGAAAAGAATTCGACGGGATCGAAACCTACAGCCCCTACAGGGACAAAGACCTGGCCGATTACGCAATCTGCGACATCGGCGACATGGCCATGAGGTTCGGAGACGTTTCAAAAACCCTTGATGCCATAGAGGAGCAGACAACCGACTTTCTAAAAGACGATAAAAAAACCATAGCCTTGGGCGGGGAACACCTAGTAAGCCTTCCCCTGATATCGGCTTACTCAAAAAAATATCCCGGATTGAACGTCATGCACCTTGACGCCCACGCCGATCTTCGCGACCGTTTCCTTGGCGAAAAGCTCTCACACGCCACTGCAATGAGGCGGGTTATTGAAAAAATAGGTGGGGATTTGTGGCAGTTCGGAATCCGGTCGGGCACGCGGGACGAATTTGAATTTGCAAAGGCAAACACGCGCATGACCCGTTTCTCACTCGACGGCATAGCCGAGGCAAGGGCAGCCCTGGGAGACGAGCCGGTATATCTTTCTGTCGATATAGATGTTCTCGACCCTTCCATTTTGCCGGGAACCGGAACCCCTGAACCGGGAGGCGTCACTTTTTCGCAGCTTATTGACGGTTTCAAGGAAATGAGCGGAATCAACATAGTGGGCGCCGACCTTGTGGAATTGTCTCCTCATTATGATGCCAGCGGCGTCTCAACAATAGCGGCATGCAAGATACTGAGGGAAATGTTGTTTTTACTGTTTTAACAAAAGGAGGTAATGTTTTGGGAAAAGCACTTATTATAGGAGCCGGGGGCGTTTCAAACGTCGTCGTGCACAAATGCTGCCAGAATCCCGATGTTTTCGAAGAGATATGTCTGGCAAGCAGGACAAAGGAAAAATGCGACGCCATACGTGAATCCGTCGGAGAATGCAAAACAAGGATACGGACGGAAAAGCTCGATGCGGACAACACCGATGAGGTGATCTCGTTAATAGAGGATTTCAAACCCGACATAGTCATAAACGTGGCCCTGCCATATCAGGACCTTACAATAATGGACGCCTGCCTTGCAACCGGTGTCGATTATCTTGACACGGCAAATTACGAACCGCCGGACATACCGAAATTCGAATATAAATGGCAGTGGGCATATCGTGAAAAATTCACGGATGCCGGCATAACAGCCGTCCTGGGAAGCGGTTTCGATCCGGGGGTGACGGGCGTGTTCTGCGCATATGCACAAAAGCATCATTTTGACGAAATAAAAACAATCGACATACTTGACGCAAATGCGGGAGACCACGGATACCCCTTTGCAACCAATTTCAATCCTGAAATCAACATCCGCGAAATAACCGCAAACGGAAGATACTGGGAAAAGGGCGAATGGAAGGAAACCCCACCGCTTGCCGTAAGGAAAACCTATGATTTTCCACAAATCGGAGAAAAGGACATATATCTCCTTTATCATGAGGAGCTGGAGTCCCTTTCCCAAAATATAAAGGGGCTTGAAAAAATCCGTTTCTGGATGACTTTCTCAGAAAAATACATAACCCATCTTCAGGTTCTTGAAAACGTGGGGATGACGTCAATAGAACCCATAGATTTCGAAGGGCGGAAAATACAGCCTCTGAAGTTTTTGAAAGCCGTGCTGCCCGACCCTGCTTCACTGGGGCCCAGGACAAAAGGCAAAACCAACATCGGTTGCGTGATTACCGGGACAAAAGACAACAAACCCCGCACGTATTATGTTTACAACGTCTGCGACCATCAGGAGGCCTATGCCGAAGTGGGCTCCCAGGCCATTTCATATACCACCGGGGTTCCGGCGGCCATCGGAGCAATGCTTGTGCTAAAAGGGATATGGAAAAAACCCGGAGTGTACAATGTGGAGGAGTTCGATCCCGACCCGTTTATGGAACAGCTTAATAAACAGGGTTTGCCGTGGCACGAAGAATTCAGCCCGGCATTGCTGGATTGAGAGGGACTAATGAACATCGATTTCGGCGAAATTAAAAAAACCCCTGCTTATGTGGTCGACAAGAGGCTTCTTGAAAACAACCTTCAAATCCTTAACAGGGTTCAAAAGGAAGCGGATTGCAAGATACTTGCCGCCCTTAAGGGCTTCTCGATGTACTCTTTCTTTCCACTTATGGGGCGGTATCTTTCCGGCATAACATCAAGTTCCCTTCATGAGGCAAGACTGGGTTTTGAAGAAATGGGAAAAGAAGTTCACATTTACTCACCAGCTTTTATTGAAGATGAATTCAATCAATTGCTCGAGATCTGCGACCATTTCGTATTCAATTCATTTGCGCAATATGAGAAATTCGGCAAGAAGGTAATTGAAAAAGGCCTCGAATGCGGCATACGGGTCAACCCCGAATACTCTGAAATAATGACAGACATCTACAACCCCTGTTTCACATACTCCCGGCTCGGTGTAACCACGGACAATTTCGACGGATCAAAAATCGGTGGTCTGGACGGCCTGCACTTTCACACCATGTGCGAACAGAACTCCGACACCCTTGAACGGACCATGGAGGTAATAGAAAACAAATTCGGCAAATACATGCATATGATGAAATGGATAAACTTCGGCGGAGGCCATCACATAACCAGAAAAGATTATGACATAGACCGCCTTATAAAAGTAATACGGCATGTAAAAGAAAAATACGATGTGGAGGTCTATCTGGAACCCGGCGAGGCAATAGCGCTGCATACGGGCTTTTTGATCGCCAGCGTGCTTGACATAGTCAACAACGGCATGGATGTCGCCATACTGGACACTTCGGCCGCCTGCCATATGCCGGATGTCATCGAAATGCCCTACCGTCCCGAGATCATAGGCGCCGGTAAACCCAACGAATTAAAGCACACATACCGCCTCGGCGGCCTGACCTGTCTTGCGGGGGATGTAATAGGAGATTATTCCTTCGACCGTCCTTTGCAACCCGGTGACCGGCTGGTGTTTACGGATATGGCCCATTACACAATGGTAAAAAACAACACTTTCAACGGAGTGAACCTGCCCGACATCGCATTCGCCGACGACAACGGTATAAGTGTTGTTAAAAGTTTCGGCTACGAAGATTATAAAAGAAGGCTTTGATGCGATATTTCAATTTCCATTTCGAATCCGCCGGCGACCGTCCGATCCTCGACCTTTCCCCCCATCATGTCAGGATGGCCTGCTGCTATATGGATAAAAAAGGATTTTACCATGTTTTCGTAGATTTCATCCATTCTTCGCTGGACACCATTCATTCCTGGCAGGCGCGAATCGACCTATACTCAGGCACGACACCATATGACCTTGTTTTTAGCGGCACAGCCGTTGACCATGGTGGATATGACTATGCGACGGACACAGGCGACCCCGACTGCTACGGCGCGGGAAGCCCGGATGTCATAGTTGTAGATGATAAAATATATGTCTTTTATTCAGGAAGGGGTTCCCTTCCCCACGGTTCAAAAATGAACGGGCTTGCAAAACCCGGTGAAAAAGGCTTTGTTTCAGCTGACATAATGTACGCATGTTCCCCGATTAATCCCGGCGGCGCCCCTGTTTTTCCGTTCCGGAAAATGGGTGTTGTCATAAAGCGCGAACAAGACTGGGAAGCCATGCGTCTGGACGACCCTTTCGCCATAAAACACGAAGACGAGATATTTCTATATTACAAAGGTTTTGGAAATAATGAGGACAAAGGAAAAATCAAGCTCGGTTTCGCCGCATCCAGCCAGCTAAACCTTAATTTCGTCAAAAACCCCAAACCCATACTGTCGGTGCCGGGAGGTCTTGAAATGCCGGCTGTTTTCAAATACAAAGGCACCTGGAACATGTTCCTGAGACATTTCGAAAAAGGGGACGGCACCATTTGGAAACATTATGTTTCCCGAAACGGCATCTCATGGAAGCTTTTTAACGACTCCCTTTTCGGCTGCGCCGGTGAAAATCCGGGCGAAGGGGCAACCGACATGATGCTTGTAAAGGACTTCGACGGTCAATTCACCGGAAAAGCCCTTGCGACGGGCATGGAAAACGGAATCCTGAAGCTGTGGTTATACAACATAATACCGGTCGATTGAAATTTCATTATTGAAAATCAGTTCAAACGTCCAGGATCAACCGGCTTTTTGCCTTTATAAAGGTCTTTTCAACATCGGAAAAAAAGTTTTCATGCAAAGGCGCCTTTTCCCGGCCATCCACATGAATTTTCAAATGAGCGTCATATTCCGTCGGGTTTACAATTGCAATCCTTTCTCCGCTTAGGAATTCCACAAGGACGTTGTCCAGCGCCCAGGTCCTTCTTTTTTCTTTATCAACATAAACGCCCGGCAGCTCGTTGTATGACAACATGCACGAAACCTCGCTCCAACAGGATCCATAAAAAACTCCGCCCATCCTGTCTTTGCCCTCCCAGTCGCTCATGTTGACCCTTTCATTTATGAATCCCTGAGGAAGAGGCCTGCCGTCCCATGAATGGATCGTCCTTCCTTCCCGTGAAAGGTATTGGGTGATCCCTCCGGCGATTTTCTCAATCATGTCCATGAACATTTCGTCGCCCGTATGCCTGTACAGCTTTAAAAGCGAATCACCCGACAAGGTGCAGATCCCCGGCGCGGAATGCTTGTTCTGAACATTTGCAAACACGCTTCCG
>CAZWVS010000073.1:0-8942 GCA_964636935.1 uncultured Clostridiaceae bacterium | reverse complement strand
GGATGCTTCCATGTGGAAGAAGAGATTGAGGTCGACGGCGGTTATGCCCTGACTCCCGGGCTGGATGCCATCCCTTCACCATTCAACCGTTACATGAAGGAAAAGGAAAAGGAAAAGCTCATCTACTACGAAGCCTCCAGAGGATGCCCTTTCAACTGCGTATACTGCCTGTCCTCGGCCTTTAAAGGGGTTAGGTATTTCTCCGACGGCAGGATATTTTCAGACATAGGCAAAATACTCGAATTCAAGCCCGGTACGGTGAAATTCACGGACAGGTCGTTCAATATCAACATAGAAAAGACAATCAGGATACTTGATTTTTTAGCGGGACTAAAAACGGATACATGCTTCCACCTTGAGATATATCCCGCGCAGCTTAGCGACAAGGTTATGCAAAAACTCAGATCCATGCCCCGCGGACGGGTTCAGATCGAAGCCGGCATTCAGTCCGTCAACAAGGAGACCCTTGAAATGTCGGGCCGGCCGCAGGATCCGGGAAAAGCACTGGAAAATGTGGTAAAAATCTCTCGGGCGGAAAACATGCACATCCACCTGGACCTCATAGCCGGACTGCCGGGGGAGGGGCTTGAAGGATTTAAACGGTCTTTCAACATGACAATGGAAACACGCCCCCATGTTCTGCAGATAGGCTTTTTGAAACTGCTAAAGGGCACAAAGGCAAGGGATATTGAAGGCTATGAATACAGCGAAGCCCCCCCTTATGAAGTTATATCAAACCTGTGGATGGATTACATGCAGCTTTTGGAGATCAAGGAAGTGTCGGAATGCGTCGAAGGTTTGTAAAATTCCTCTCCCGCATGCACGGCCGTTTCGGCTCCCCCTATGAATTTTACAGGAATACGGCCGGGCATATAACCGCTAAGGGCAAAAGCCTCAAGGGCATGTCCGCCGATGACAAATACCTTTTAATGGTTGAAATGGCAAATGGGGATAAAACCGCGGTGGAGCTATTGAGATACGATTATATGAAATCATCTGTTTCAAGGAACCTGCCGGACTTCCTGGGGCGAAAAAAAGTGGAAGACACACGGCTTTTCGATTTTTTGCGGCAATCGGAAAACATTGAAAAACACCTCCCCGGATATGCGGGTATGACAGCGAAAAAAATATTCAAAAAATGCGCTGTGGACCAATTCGATTTTCCCGACGGAAGACATACATATTTATTCGACTACGGCGGGAAGGATGTTGTGACCGGCCTTTATCCGGCAATCGAAATATCCATTTAAACTGAATCAAAAATTTACATGAAATATTAAACCCGGCGTATAAAGACAACTAAACGCGACGGGTATATAATTCAACTATGAAACTGTTAAATTATGTCAAAATACGCATTTTGCTTTGCAAGAGAGCCCATGCGACGGCCGAGACCGCAATAGTTTTCCCGGTGTTTTTTGTTTTTGTGACAGCCATACTCCTGGCTTTTACAGGGTATGCCGAAAAATCCGTGCGTTTCGAAGAAGAAAGGGAGGACTTCATAGTCTCGGTCAGAAAAGTCGACAGCGTAAAACGAAAGACCGGTATCATCAGTGAACTTTTTCAATAAAAAAGGTGTTGTCACGGTATTTGTCGCAATACTGCTCCCTGCGCTGCTGGCCGGGTTCATGGTGTTGTCCGACGTGGTTATAAAAAAGACGGCTGAAAACACCGTTGAAAAAAGCGCTCAAAACGCAGCCTATGCGGTACTTGGAGGATATTCGTCATATTTGATGGACAATTACGGCATATACGCATATTGCACCGGCCCCGGACAGGCGACGGAAACGGCGGAACAGCTTTTGGGAAAAAACCTTGAGCTGCCAGGCTTTTACGATTTCAAGGTTGAAGAGGTCGAAATAGTGAAATCCAAAAACCTCGCTGAAGAAGGGGTCATGGGGGAGATACTCGGGACGATCGCCCGGGACAGCCTTTACAAGGGGATATTGCAGGAATTCAAGGAAAAGCTGGAATCCGTTTCAGGGGCATCCAAAGCGGCCGACATTGTAAGGCACAAGATGCGTTTCGACGAAGCGGTGGCAAAAATAAAGGGGCATTACGAGAGACTGTCTTCCCTTATAAACGGCGGTGAAAAAACAAAAACCTATGTGAACTTTCCCAAAGACAGCGATGAGTTTTCACGCAAGCTGGCGGAATTTTACGGATATTATGAAAAAATCAGGGATGTCCTGGACAGGATGGAGTCCCTCGGTGACGAAGAAGGCAAAAGCGAGGAACACGCTTTAAGGCTCATATCCCTGGAAGAGGAATTGGGATGGCTGCGCCATGAGGCTGCGGACGTTTATGAAAAGGGGGTTGGCAGGATCATCGTGGAACTGAAAAAAGCCAACAGGCAGACACTGGAAACCATTGAAGGAATATTGAAGGAAAAGGTCGACATCAACTACATATCGGACAAAATCCGGCAGAAAATCGATTCCATGGAGGACTGTCCCGGATATCTGAAGATTATTTTGAGTGAATGCGTGGAAACGGTGTCCCATATGGAGGAAGCCTTTGTTGAACAGGTTTTTGAAGAGATAACCATATGCTGCGGGAACAATCTGAGCTACCTGGAGGATGTTGCAAAAAGCTTCAGCGGGGTTATAGAAAACGAAGATTTCGACCTGCGGGGTAGCTGTGACTTTTCGCCGGATGATTACCGCTCGGATTTGGAATATTCCTATAGCCCGAGCGAAAAGCCGGGACTGGGGGAGGACATAAGGGGTTTTTTCGAATTCATGGGGAAGAAAGTGCTGGAAAAAAGACTGGGTGAGGATAAAACCATTCCAAAAAACAAGGTCCTGCCTTCCGCCTCCGGGGAGGAAAACGGGGAAAAGGGCGTCGCCTTCAATGTGAGCACCACGGGCAAAAGCACGGAAAAAGCCGATGAGCAGATGGAATCCTTTACAGCCAAAGCGTCAAATGCGGTGGAAAAGGCAGCCCGAAACCTTTCGATAAACGAATATATACTGCAGCATTTTAAAAACAGCACGTCAAAAAGCGGCGCCGATACAGTGGACCGGTTTTTTAAAAATGAAACCGAATACATCATTTGGGGGGCAAAGAGCCAAAACACAAATTTGTTCTTCACTAAATCAGCGCTTATGGGAACACGTTTCGCGCTTAACGCCCTGCATGTGTACACGGATTCGGAAAAGAAGATAAAAGCGGACACGATAGCAACCGCGACCGCGGGATGGTGGACCGCAGGAGCGGGAATCCCTGTTATGTCCCATTTGATAAAATGCGCATGGGCTGTGGCGGAAGCCGGTCTGGATGTTTCAAAACTGTGCGGAGGCGATGCCGTCGCCGTGGTAAAAAGAGGCGGCGACTGGATCACGGACATAGGTGTGAATAAAGCCGGACCCTCCACGCCCGACGTGTTGAAAATGGATTATGAGGATTATCTGAGGCTGATGCTGCTGACGGTTCCCCAAAGGGACAGGGAACTCAGGATGCTGGATATAATCGACCTTAACTCGGCAAACGGCTTTGAAGTGCGCAACGCTTTTACGCAGGTAACCGTCAAGGCCAGGGTTTCCTGCATGAGCCTTACGGGAGGAAGACATGAAATTGAAGTTTCTGTCACAAAAGAATACTGAAGGCTCCATTACCGCGGAAGCCTGCATATGTTCAGTTGCGCTTGTCCTGCTGGCTTCGCTGTTTTTCACCATCACGGGATACTGCGGATTCCATTCGCTTGTAAGAGGGGAGGTGAATGAAAAAATGGCGGATACGGCTGTGATTAACCATATATCGGGCATGGCGTATGCGGGGATGCTGGATATGTCCGACTTAAAGGCGAAAACAGGCGGGATGGTGAGAAGGCCGGTGGCATATTATATAAAAGTGGGAAACGAAATAAGGGTGCGGGCGTCCTATGTCTATGTTTCGCCTCTCGGCAAGTTCAATGTAAGGTTCATATCCAGCTTCACCGCATGGGAGGGTGACAGAGCTGGCAAGCCGGAATCCTCAGTTTGGCAAAAAGGCCCTTTTGAACGGGGAAGGGCGATAGAGGAAATTTTCGGAAGCGGCCTTCCCGGGTTCTTTCCGGTCATCGACGCCTACGACCCCATGTCCGGAAACGCCATTTCCATAATCAGTGTGAACACGACTCTTGATTCATATCGTGACGGGGTCAGGCTAGAAGAGAAAATATCAATTAAGCTTGATGAACTGGAGGGTTTTTCGGGAGGAAACTGCGAAGGTTTCGAGCTTTGTTCAAAGGATATTGAAGAGAAGGAGATATTAGTGGTGGTTCCCGTCAATCCGTTGACGGCGGGGCAGCTGCGGGCGCTGGAATCGTGTGAAAGAAAAGCCGGGGCGGAGGGAATCCGGTTTACTTTGAAAAGATATCAAAAAGCCGATTGATATCGTTCGCAAAAGCTTTATAAAAGCTGTTTCGGGCAAATCCGGCCATATTGTGTACATTTGTCACATATGGTATAATTGTGACTGAAAATACACTAGATATTGTTAAAAAACACAAAAGAAAAGGAACACAAAACATGGCAGACAAGAGAAAAGCCTATAATAACGAGAGCATATCTTCTCTCAAAGGTCCCGACAGGGTAAGGAAGCGCCCTTCCGTCATTTTCGGTTCGGACGGATTGGACGGATGTCAGCACACGGTATTTGAAATATTGTCAAACTCCATCGATGAATCGAGGGAGGGGTTCGGCGACGTAATCGATGTCGTCAGACACAAGGACAATTCCATAACGATCCAGGATTACGGGCGCGGCATGCCCCTGGATTACAACAACAAAGAAAAAAAGTATAATTGGAAACTGATATTCTGCGAACTGTATGCAGGAGCCAAATACGGCAACAATGAAGGCGAAAGCTACATGTACAGCCTGGGGTTGAACGGACTGGGCTGTTGCGCGACCCAGTACGCATCGGAATACATGGATGTGGAAGTGCATGTGGACGGCTATCGCTACAACCTCCATTTCGAGGAAGGCGTAAACAAGGGCGGACTGCAGAAGGAAAAGGCGAAATACAAAAGCACCGGCACAAAAATCACATGGAGACCCGACTTGAAAGTGTTCACGGAAATAGACATACCGCTTGAATATTTCACCGACATGTTAAGGAAACAGGCTGTTGTCAACAAGGGGCTGAGACTTAGGCTCCTTGACGAGGAGACCGGCGAGAAACATGAATATTATTATAAGGACGGTATTGAAGAGTACATCAGGGAGGTGACCGACGGGCATCAGCTGACCGAAATACATTCCGCCACACTAAATACAAAGGGAAGCGACCGCAAGGACAAACCCGAATACAGGCTCAAGGTCCATGTGGCTTTTTGCTTTTGCAACGATGTGAACCTCATAGAGTATTATCACAATTCAAGTTTTCTCGAACACGGCGGCTCACCGGACAGGGCGGTTAAAAACGCATTCACCTATGCAGTGGACAAACTGCTGGCCGAAGAGAGGAAATACAACAGGAATGAAAGCAAAATCAGGTTTTCAGATATCGAGGACAGCCTTGTTTTGATAAGCAACTCGTTCTCCACAGTCACAAGCTACGAAAACCAGACGAAAAAAGCCATAACCAACAAGTTCATCAAAGATGCCATGAACGATTTTCTAAAGCATGAGCTCGAGATATATTTCATTGAAAACAAACCCGAAGCACTTAAAATAATAGAGCAGATCCTTGTTAACAAACGAAGCAGGGAGACGGCTGAAAAAACCAGACTCAACATAAAACGAAAACTGTCAAAAAGCATTAGCATGAACAACAGGGTTAAAAAATTCGTGGACTGCAGGACCAAAAAGGTTATGGAGAGGGAGATATACATTGTCGAGGGCGATTCGGCACTGGGCTCATGCAAAATGGCCAGGGACGCCGAATTCCAGGCGATAATGCCTGTAAGAGGTAAAATCCTGAACTGTCTGAAAGCAGGATACAACACCATATTCAAAAGCGAGATAATAACGGACCTTCTAAAGGTGATGGGGTGCGGTGTTGAAATCAAGACCAAGCACAATAGAGACTTAAGCACATTCGATCTTGAAAACCTCAATTGGAACAAGGTGATAATATGCACGGACGCGGATGTGGACGGGTTCCATATACGCACGATGATACTGGCCATGCTTTACAGGCTCACCCCCACCCTCATAAGGGAGGGCAAGGTGTTCATAGCGGAATCACCCCTGTTTGAAATAAACGCCGCAGGTCAGACATATTTCGCATATAACGACACCCAGAAGAATAAAATAATGCAGGAGCTGGATGAAAAAGGGGTTAAGACCATATCGATACAGCGTTCCAAGGGGCTTGGTGAAAATGAGCCCGAAATGATGTGGATGACGACAATGAACCCCGAAACCAGGAGGCTGATCAAGGTGATGCCCGACGACTTGCAGCTAATGGAAGACAAGTTCGAACTGCTGCTGGGCGACAACCTTGCCGGCAGAAAAGACTATATACAGGAAAACGGATACAAGTATCTTGAAATCGCCGATGTGAGCTGAGGATAAAGAATGACTGAAAACAACATAAAAACACAAAAAATAACCGACACCCTTGATGAAAACTTTATGCCCTACGCAATAAGCGTCATAGTTTCCAGGGCCATTCCGGAAATCGACGGGCTCAAGCCCTCCCACAGAAAACTGTTGTACACCATGTACAAGATGGGGCTTATAAGAGGAAACAGGACGAAATCCGCCAACGTCGTGGGACAGACAATGAAGCTGAACCCCCACGGGGATCAGGCCATATACGAGACGATGGTGAGGATGACAAAGGGAAACCAGGCGCTGCTTCACCCCTTTGTCGATTCAAAGGGAAATTTCGGCAAGCAGTATTCCAAAGACATGAAATACGCCGCCGCGCGATACACGGAAGTGAAACTAGAGGCAATATGCAAAGAGATGTTCCGCGACATAGATAAAAACGCAGTGGATTTCACGGACAACTACGACGGCACAATGAAGGAACCCGTTCACCTGCCTTCCTCGTTTCCGAATATCCTTGTAAATCCCAGCCAGGGCATAGCCGTCGGAATGGCAAGCAACCTGTGCAGCTTCAACCTAAGAGAAGTGTGCAAGACAGCCATAGCGCTGCTAAAAGACCCCAAAGCCGACATTTACAAGACGCTCAAGGGACCGGATTTTTCGACCGGAGGATATTTCCTGCATGACAGCGACGAGATAAAATCCGTATATGAAACCGGCAGGGGCGGGTTCAAACTGAGGGCCAAATACAGTGTGGACAAGAAGAAAAAACACATAGAGATTACCCAAATACCTTACACGACAACCGTTGAAGCCATCATAGATTCCATAATCGCAATGGTCAAAAGCAGCAAAATCAAGGAAGTGAAGGATGTAAGGGACGAGACAGACCTTAAAGGGCTTAAGATAACACTGGATATAAGATCCGGCACCGATGTGAAAAAACTTATGAACAAACTGTTTTTAAAGACGCCGCTGCAGGACACTTTCAGCTGCAATTTCAACGTCCTGATCGACGGACACCCGAAGGTTCTCGGAGTGAGGGACATCCTTAAATATTGGATTGAATTCAGGGTGGGCTGCATTAAAAGACGGCTGGAATACGACCTGGCGAAAAACAATGAGCGGCTTCACCTTCTCATGGGACTCGACAGGATACTTATCGATATCGATGAAGCCATAAGGATAATCAGGAACACGGATAAGGAAGCGGATGTAATCCCCAACCTGATGGGCGCTTTCAGGCTGGACGAAGTCCAGGCGGAATACATCGCCGAAATCAAACTAAGATACCTGAACCGGGAATATATAATAAAAAGGCTGGACGAAATCAAGGATCTGAATGAGAAGATAACCGATATCGAAATGACATTGAAAAGCGAAACAAGGATAAAAAGGATCATATCCGACGAGCTTGAAGAGGTTATCGACAAATACGGAAAAGACAGGCTTACCGAGATTATTCCAATGGATGAAGTGGATGACAGGAGCCTGGTTGAACAGATACCCGACTACAACTGCAAATTGTTTTTCACCAAGGAGAATTATCTGAAGAAAATCCCTCTCACAGGCCTTCGGACCGACCCCGAACAGAAGCTCAAGGATTCGGATGCGATACTCCAGGAAGTGGAAACCCATAACAAGGCCGAACTGATACTGTTCTCAAACAAGGCAAACGCATATAAAATCCCGATCCATCAGATGGAGGACTGCAGCGCGGGGGATTTCGGTGATTACCTGCCGGTATTCCTTGAGATGGAAGAAGGGGAGGTCATAGTCTATATTGTGGCCACGGACGATTTCAAAGGACTCATGCTTTTCGGGTTCGACAACGGAAAGTTCGCGAAAGTCCCCCTCTTGGCATATGAGACGAAAACCAACAGGCGCATGCTTACAAAAGCCTACTACCCCGGAGCCGGCCTGGTATACATACAGCATATCGGAGAAGGGGAAGACTTCGATGTCGTCGTTATAACCGACAACAAAAGGGCGCTGATATTCAACACCGGTTATATCACCGTTAAAACCACAAGAAGCACCCAGGGGTTGACGGTCATTAAGCTGAAAAAGGACGGCAAGGTTGTTGAAGCCCTTCCTTTGAAAGCCGCCAAACTGAAAAACGCAGACGACTACATACCCAACAATGTGCCCGCCGTGGGCCGGGTTCTTTCAAAAGCCGACGCCAGAAGGAAGCAAGTGTCGTTTTTTGATTTTTAATCAATAAAAAAACAAAAAATCGGACATTTGGAGCCGCGATTTGCGGCTCCGGTGTTTGAACGCATCTGCATTTGGTATAATTAATGTAGAAGTGAAACATTCAATACAAAAGAAAGAGGGATTTAATGAAGTACAGAAAATTCAATGGGTCCGATGTTACAGCGTCGGTACTCGGGTTCGGGGCCATGCGTCTGCCCACGGTGGACGATGATTATTCAAAAATAGACGAAAATAAAGCCATGA
>CAZWVS010000072.1:7399-8992 GCA_964636935.1 uncultured Clostridiaceae bacterium | reverse complement strand
TATGAGACCCAGACGCAGTGTCACGATTTCATCCCGCGCATAAAAAAACCCCGTCAATTTATTATTGGCGGGGGCTTGTATAATCTACTTCCTATTCCACTTTGATATCTATCGGCGTTGTGGAAGTGAGGTTGTCGGTCACCGGGCATCTGTCTTCAATCGCTTTAATCCATTTATCCCTGGTTTCGTCGTCGATATGGGCATCTGCTTTAATAACAACGCTTATATTCTTGAATCCAGCCCTGTTCTCAAAGGATTTGCCTGCGAATCTTGCGGGGTTCATATCCCCTTCTATGTCCATATCCATTCCATTCAACTTAAATCCCATTTCAGCAGCCACGATTTTACCCACTACGGTATAGCAGCCTGCGAGGGCGGCAAGAATGAATTCAAGTGGATTGGCTCCTTCGTCCCTTCCCCCCATGTTTTCGGGCTCGTCAACAACCAGTTCGAACTTCCCCGCCTTCACCACTGTTTTCATTGTGCCTTCGCTTTTAGCTTTTATCGCAAACTTCATTAATCTACATCCTTTCAAAAATGCTGTTGAATTATATATTCCCATTTCTAATCGAAGGGAAACGTAATCCTTTCAATTTGCGTCGTCACCCGGTTTTTTTAGAACCTGTCCCAGATGAAACAGGGCTTTTTCACAAAAAGTTTTGAAAGGGTTTTTTCATTTTTATAAACTGAAACATTTTTCTTTATCCTAATATCTTCCAGGGGGAAATACCCGGTCACCAATTGTGAAAATTCAGGTGCGTCGCACTGAAGGTCGGGGGTTTTATTTGTTTTGGACACGCTGCCCACCCCTTTTTCCCATTCGACTTTCCAATTAGCCCGGTTCCAAGGTGCGGATTCATCGTTGAGCCCGATGACAACCTTGCCCGTTTCAAGGGGTTTTTTTATTTCTTCAAGGGCTTTCCCCGCATTTATGATCCTGCTCATCCCGGTATGTCTTCTTGTAATCTCAAGGCTCCAGTGTTCCCTTGTTATAAGTTCTGCGGGAAAATCGTCGGGTACATCTATTGCGACTTTCCTCAAATCACCCTCGTAGGCTTTGATTAAGGCTATCAGCCCGTGTATGCCCCCTGTACCTTTCCAGGCCGCCTCCATGACTTCCATGTCTTTTACATATGGTTTCACCGAAGCCGTTTTGAATTTTAAATAAGTCACGGGCGACCCTTCTTTGTCATAACGAATCAAAACCCTGTCGTCGCTTTTATGCGGTTCTGATGAAAAAAGGCACTTCCATCTCCAGTCCCCACGGGCTATGCAACAGTTATACTTTTTTGAAAAACTGTCATAAACACTCTTTATATCTTCATATCCGTTTTCAGGATAATACTGTTTTGTGTAGCCTTCATGTCTGAAATCGTCGAGTTTGTCGATGTCGATTTTTATTTTCCGGCTACCGCTTCCCTGTGCATATCCGTACTTATAGTAAAACTCATGGGAAAAGGGATATAGATACGACATGACCGCCCCGTCGTCCCTCATTTCCTCATATGTCCGGGAAAGCAGCAATTTAACAGCCCCCCTTCTTCTGTACCCGGGCAGGGTCGCCACCCCAGCGACACCGGGCGAATAAATCTT
>CAZWVS010000072.1:0-7389 GCA_964636935.1 uncultured Clostridiaceae bacterium | reverse complement strand
ATAAGCGTCGAAAGGCACTATTTCAAGCATTGCCGCCAGGGTGTCGTCTTCAAAATAAACCCCTCTTGCATATTTCCACCTTATTTCATCTATTTCCTTGCTGATTACAGGTTTGTTTTCATCGTATTTGAAGAAATATACATTCGCCTGCAGCTTGTTCATCTCTTGTGTGTCTTCTTTTTTGAGTTTTCTATATTCCATACGAGGGTCTCCTTTTCATACAAATCCATTCTTATATCAGGCTTGCCGAATAACTTGAAAATGCCCTGTCTGCAATATTTTATCACATTTACAAATGGTTCAGGCTCAAGGATCTCCCCTAAAAGCGCAAAAGCAAGTCAACTCCATTCTGTTTTTCAGATAATCAAAAGCCCGCAGACGATTGCTGCGGGCATTATTTTGTTTTCGTATATCAATACTTTGTGCGAACCGTGTATGTCGTATGCAGCAGCTCGTGGGATCTGTGGCCAAGCGGTTTACCGAGAAAGTCTTCATATATTTTTACAATGTCCGGGTTTTCATGGGATTTTCTGAGTTTCTTCCCCTCGTCTTCGCGGTATATGGCTTTCATTCTCAGCTCCCTTACATTGTCGCCTCTGGTTCTTGGCTGCCCTCCTCCGTTTATACATCCTCCGGGACAACCCATCACTTCAATGAACATGTAGGGGCTTTCACCTGATTTGATTTCATCAAGCAGGATATCGGCTCCGATTAGTCCGCTGGTTACCGCGACCTTCACTTCCACCCCGTTTAGGAACTCCCATTCGCTTTTGGCTTCATTTATTGTTAATGAAGCGGTTTTTATCCTTTCAAATCCGGCTATCGATGTAACATGCAGCTTATCAAAGGGCAGCTCCCTTCCCGTTACTATCTCATATACGGTTCGAAGCGCCGCCTCCATGACCCCTCCCGTTGTTCCGAAAATGTCGGCCGCGCCAGAAGACAGTCCCAGCGGGCTGTCAAACCCGCCCTCTTCCAAATCGGCGAACTGAATGCCGCCCTCCCGCACCATCATGGCCAGTTCCCGGGTGGTTAAAACAGCATCCACGTTGGGGACACCTTCATTAACCATCTCCGGTCTTTGTATCTCATATTTTTTTGCTGTACAGGGCATTATTGAAACCACTCGGATATTTTCCTTGTCTTTATTTATCTTATCGGCGAAAAATGTTTTCGCCAGAGCTCCGAGCATCATATGGGGCGATTTGCATGAAGAAAGATTTGCAAGCTGTTCCGGGTAGTAGTGCTCAATGAATTTTATCCAACCCGGACTGCAGCTTGTAACCATGGGCAAAGTCGGGTTCACATCGGTCGAAAAACCCAGCTCCTCCGCTTTCTTCTCTGGTATAACCCCTTTTTTGCATAAATGGGCCACTATCCTGTTTAAAAACTCCGTCCCTTCCTCCATTATTGTCAGGTCGGCTGCGAAATTCGTGTCGAAAACATAATCAAAGCCCATATCCCTTAAAGCCGATGCCATCTTGCCTGTGACAAGGGTTCCCGGCTCGTATCCGAATTCCTCCCCGAGGGCGGCCCTGATAGCCGGAGCAGTCTGTACCACAACCGTCTTTTCAGGATCCGAAAGCATGTCCCATACATCATGGGTCGAGTCCTTTTCATGCAAGGCGTCAACCGGGCATACCACGGTGCATTGTCCGCAATTGGTACAAGCAGCGTCTCCCAGGAGTATGTCGCCGCCCGGGCTTATGGCGGATGCGAACCCTCTTGACTGGACATTCAATATGCCCACCCCCTGTATGTTGTTGCATGTTTCAACGCATCGCCTGCACAATATGCATTTTGATGTCTCCCTTACTATTGACGGACTGCTGCAATCGATGAAATCCTTTGACTTCTCCCCTTCAAAACAGCTTTCTTCCGCTTGTATTATCTCTCCGATTTCCTGAAGCTCGCATCTTTGGTTCCTGTCGCAGCTGAGGCAGTCGAAAGGATGGTCTGAAAGAATCAACTCATACATCACCTTTCTGGCCTCCCTGACCCTTGCGGTGTTGGTCTTAACATTCATCCCCTCGCTTACGGGTGTCATGCACGACGCCTGAAGGGTTTTAGCCCCTTCCACCTCGACCACGCATAATCTGCAGGATCCTATCTTGTGTTCCTCATCCAGATAACAAAGTGTCGGGATGTAAATTTTCATTTCCCTGGCGGCTTGTAATATCGTCGAACCTTTTTCAACCTGTACCTGTTTTCCGTTGATTGTCAGATTAACCATTTTCGTCTACCCCTCCCGCCTGTCGCAGCGCAGGCATCTCATTGCTTCAGCCGTGGCGTTAAGCTTGTGAAAACCAAGTGCCACTTCTTCAAAATTGTTTTTTCTGGTTTCCGGATCCGCCCATTTCATTTCGAATCTTTCATGCTCCACCAGTTCCGAGTCGTCGAAGTTCATGGGTATTTCTATGGGCTCCCCTTTGTTCAACTTGCCGTCCCCGCCCAGGAACATGTCTATGGAGGAAGCGGCTTTTTTCCCGTCGGCTATCGCGGTTATGACCGTGTCCGAACCCCGGACCACATCTCCTCCCGCGAATACCCCTTCCATCGTAGTCATCCTGGTATCACGGTCCACAACAAAAGTCCCCCACCGCGTTACCTCGACTTCATCCTTGCTTACAAAAGGCAGGTCCGAATACTGGCTGACCGCCGGTATTACCAGATCCGCTTCGATGCGCATCTCTTCTTCTTCACATTCCCTGGGTGTGCGGCGTCCGCTCTTGTCGAACTCACATAGGTTCATTTTCCTGCACTGTACAAATTCAACAGCGCCCTCTCCCGTGAATTCAACAGGCGACATAAGTGTATGTATTTTCACCCCTTCTTCTATCGCATCCTGTATTTCCCTGCAGTCGGCAGGCATGTCCTCCCGGGCCCTTCTGTAAAGAATATGGACTTCCTTTGCACCGAGGCGGACTGCAACCCTTGCCGAGTCGATAGCCGTGTTTCCTCCGCCGATTACAACAATCCTGCCTTCGAGCTTTTTAACTTTTCCCGTATTTACATCCCTTAGGAAGTCCAATCCGTGATAGACGCCTTTCATTTCCTCCCCGGTTATCCCTATTTTCCGGGATACCTGTGTACCGGTGGCGATATATACGGAATCATGCTTGTTTTTAAGCTCTTCAAATGATATGTCGCTTCCAACCTTTGTTTTTGTTCTTATATCTATTCCTATTTGCTTGAGTGTGTTTATTTCCCTTTGCAAAATCTCTTTAGGCAGCCTGTATTCGGGTATTGCGAAGTAAAGCATTCCCCCGGCTTGTTCTTCGGCTTCATAAACCGTCACTTCATAGCCCAGCCTTCCCAGATAATATGCACAGGTGAGGCCGGAGGGGCCTGCACCGATTATACCTACGGATTTGCCTTTTTTTCTGGATATTATGTCAGTGAAGGGCGCCGTGCTTTTCATCGCCTCGTCGGCGGCATATCTCTTAAGGTCCATGATCGCTATGGCCTCATCCAGCTGATCCCTTCTGCATCTGCTCTCGCACGGATGTGTGCAAACCCTTCCGCAGACCGACGGGAACGGATTTTCCTGTCTGATGAGATTATATGCGTCCTGCACCCTTCCTGCGGCTATAAGCGCTATGTAGCCGGGGACATTCACCCCCGCCGGACATGCGTTTTCGCAGGGTGAAAGGAAAAGGTCGGAACAAACACCCGCTCTGCAGTATTTGTCGTTTATGTGCTCTTCGTATTCTTCCCTGAAATATTTAATAGTGCTTAAGACCGGATTCGGAGCGGTCTGGCCGAGGCCGCATAATGCCGTGTCCTTTATAGCCTTGCCGAGTCTTTCCAGTTTTTCTATATCCCCTTTTTGACCCTGTCCTTTTGTTATCCTTTCAAGGATTTCAAGCATTCTTTTCGTGCCGAGCCTGCATGCCACGCATTTGCCGCAGGATTCCTCCTGTACGAATTCCATGAAAAACCTTGCGACATCCACCATGCAGGTGTCTTCATCCATGCATATCAAGCCGCCTGATCCCATTATGGCGCCAAGTTCCACAAGGGAATCATAATCAATCGGGACATTGAGATGTTCGCTTGTAAGGCATCCCCCCGAAGGTCCGCCGGTTTGCGCCACTTTGAATTTCTTGCCGTTGGTCACCCCGCCGCCTACATCGAATATGACCTCGCCCAGGGTTATCCCCATGGGGACTTCGGCAATGCCGGTGTTGTTGATGTCGCCGGCCAGGGCGAAAACCTTTGTACCTTTGCTTTTTTCTGTTCCTATTTTTGAGAACCATTCGGCTCCCTTTAGAATTATCGAGGGAACGTTGCCGAAAGTCTCCACATTGTTTATGACCGTCGGTTTATTGAACAGTCCGTTATCCGACGGATAAGGCGGCTTTTGAACCGGTTCCCCCCTTTTCCCCTCAACCGAGGAAATCAGGGCCGTCTCCTCCCCGCAGACAAAGGCGCCTGCTCCGATTCTTATCTCTATGTCGAAATTGAATTCACTTCCAAAAATATTGTCACCGAGGATTCCGGCGGCTTTTGCAGCTTTGATTGCCACATCAAGCCTTTCCACCGCAAGGGGGTATTCCGCCCTTACATAGACATATCCTTTGGAAGAGCCTATTGCATATGCAGCTATTGCCATGCCTTCAATAAGACTGTGGGCATCGCCCTCCAACAGGCTTCTGTCCATGAACGCCCCCGGATCGCCTTCGTCCGCATTGCATATTACAAATTTTTCCGAATCTTTGTTTTTTGCGGCGAGTTTCCACTTCAGACCTGCCGGGAATCCCCCGCCGCCCCTGCCGCGAAGTCCCGAATCGGACATTTCCCGGATCACCTCTTCAGGAGTCATTTCGGAAATGACTTTGCAAAGAGCCTCATATCCGTCATTGACTATATATTCCTCCAGCGAAAGACAGTCTATGCTCCCGCAGTTGCGAAGGACGATTTTTTGCTGCTTGCTGAAAAAACCAATGTCTTTTACAAAAGGGACGGGTTTGCCCGATTTGGAATCCTTTATGCAGAACTCTTCTGCAATTTCCCCTTCTATAAGGTCTTTTATTACAATGGTCTCCATATCTTCCGGTTTGAGATTGCAGTAAAAAACGTCACCGGGTTTGACTATCATTGTGGGGCCTATGCTGCATGTCCCCATGCATCCTGTGAGTTTTACATTTATCCTTTTATCCGGACATGTTTTCAAAAGGGCGTCCATCAGCGCATCCTTCACTTCCCCGCATCCGGAGGAAATACATCCGGCTCCGGAGCATATGAGGATTGTGTGGTCAAAACCCTTCATCCGTTCATTATATGCATCTTTGACAGCATCCAGTTTTTTTCGGCATTTAATGTCTTTCAATTCCATTTTCACCCTCCTACTCGTACTTTGCCAGTATCTGTCTTATTTTGTTCGGATTGACTCTTTTATAGACGATTTCGTCGATTGAAATCGCCGGAGCCAGTCCGCACGCCCCTATACATCTCATTACCTGAAGGGAGAAATTCCCGTCCTTTGTCGTCTGTCCCACATCTATTTCAAGCAGCTCCTTTATCTTTTCGACAATTTTGGCGCCGCCTCTTACATAACATGCCGTTCCAAGACACACTTTTATCGTATGCCTTCCCTTTGGCTGAGTGGAAAAAAGGGAGTAAAAAGACACCACGCCGGTCACCCTTGAATAGGGCAGATCCATTTCTTCGGCTATGAATTTCAACACATTCTCCGGCAGATATCCGAATATGGCCTGAGCCATATGGAGAATCTGGATAAGATTGTTCTCATCCCTTTCATACTTTTCGATGGTTTCTGCCAGAAGCTCGAATTTTTCGTTCTCTTTCATTTCCCTGCATTCACAATTTTCCGTCGTCGACATATGCGTACCTCCGTTTAAAATACACTCATCAATATTGATTTTTTTATTTTTACCGATGTTTTTGCCTCAAGATACCCTGTTCGGGGTTTAGCCCAAAAATTGGATTCGGTTAAAATGTTTCCCTCAATGCCCATTACAGTCCCTCCCCTCAGAGGTCATGTGCCCGGGTAATAAATAACGGCCCCTTTCATGCAATGTGCGGAAAAACAAAGATAGCGTATGATAGGATGACCGTTTCGTAAAAGATTGTTTATTTTTTATCAATCTTTATGCCGTTATTATATATCTTAACGATTGTCCCGTGCAAGGGAATTCGTTAAATTTTTATCATATTGATGAATTATCTTTGAATTTATGACATGTATTCCTTTAACGCCGCATGGATCCTGTCGATGTCGCTAATGTCAACCCCGTTATTTGTAACGAACCTGACGACACCGGATTCGGGAGGATATACGGATATGCCCCTTTTTTTGAAGTGTTCAATAAATTCCTCCGCATGCGTCTGCCTATCCAAAGCAAGGAAGACCATATTTATATCAAGCCTGTCCTCCATAACGTTTACACCCTTTATGCCGGATAGCCTTTTAGCGAGCTCTTTTGCATTTTCATGGTCCATATGCAGCCTTCGTGTCATTTTTTCCAATGCGATGATGCCCGGTGCGGCCAGCACTCCGGCCTGCCTCATTCCACCGCCCATGATTTTGCGTTTAAACCGGGCTTTTTCAATGAATTTTGCGCTTCCTGCAACAATGGATCCAACCGGGGCGCAAAGCCCCTTGGAAAGACAGAACATCACCGAATCACAATATTTTGCGATATCGGAAGCTTCGACTCCGATGGCGGCCGCGGCGTTGAACAGTCTGGCGCCATCCAGATGAACAGGTATGGAATTAGCCTCTGCGGCCTCGTATGAAGCCTTCATTTCATCGATTTCAGCCACCCTCCCGTTTGAATGTGCGTTTTCGAGGCACACCAATCCCGTAACGGGGAAATGTATGTCTTTGACTTTTCTAATTCTCTTTTCTATCGCTTCAGGTGTGGGGAGCCCGCCCTCGCACTCCGTAGTCCTGAGCTGAACGCCGGCGATAATAGACGCGGCACCCGCTTCATGCTCAACTATGTGGCAGGTGTTGTCAAGGATTACTTCGTTTCCTCTTTGGCAGTGTGTGAAAATGCACAACTGGTTGCCGAAGGTGCCGCTGGGAACAAAAAGCGCCGCTTCCTTGCCTGTCGCCAAAGCCGCCTTTTCCTCCAGTTTTATAACCGTGGGGTCATCCCCGCACACATCGTCCCCGACTTCAGCGTCATACATGGCCTTTCTCATTTCCTCTGTAGGTTTTGTAACGGTGTCGCTTCTTATATCAATTGTTTTCATTTTAAACCTCCGGCTTCTTTAATGTATGGGATTAATCCCAATTGCAACATTAATATATATTTTACTATATCGGGACACATAAAAAAACCGATCCTGTGAGGGATCGGTCAAAATCGGACATTCATCTATTTGATTGCTTCGAGTATTTCTTTTGCATGGCCTTCC
>CAZWVS010000071.1:0-9014 GCA_964636935.1 uncultured Clostridiaceae bacterium | reverse complement strand
GAAGGCAATGGATTTACAGCCTGAAGAATGTGCGATACTTGGAGACCAGCTCTTCACCGACATAAAAGGTGGAGCAAAATCCGGTTTTGTCACGGTGCTCACAGAAATACTGGACGGGGACGAAATGATGTGGGTCAGGTTAAAAAGGGTATTCCAAAAGAGGATTATAGATAAACACCGCGGGGGGATAGAAAAGATATGATACGCTTCGGGCCGGCTGGGAATTCCGAATCATTCTACGAACAGGGAAACAAACGGACATGGGAGGCTTTTGCCTGGTTAAAAGACATGGGCCTTGACGCTTATGAATACCAATTCGGCAGGGGTGTCAGGATAAAAAAGGAAACAGCGGAGAAAATCGGAAATGAAGCGGCAAAAAACGGGATTCTTATGAGCGTACACGCCCCATACTACATAAATCTCGCCGGAACGGATAAGAGTAAACTAGAAAAGAGCATAATTCACATAGAAAAGTCCATAGAAGCGGCCCGATGGATGAAAGCCAAAAGGGTGGTTATGCATCCCGGAGGCCTGGGCGGGGACACCCGGAACAGGGCCATCAAAAGGGCGCTGGATATATATAAAAACGCGGTGCTTCCCATTGACAGCGAAAAAATTGTTTCACCGGAGCTGATGGGCAAGATAAACCAACTGGGAAATTTGGAGGAGATTATGGAATTCTGCCGCCTGGACGATCAGATAATACCCACAATCGACTTCGGGCACCTAAACGCCAGGACAAGGGGAAGCCTTGAATCCACACAGGATTTTGAAAGGGTTGTTTTGCAATTGGCCGACGGCATAGGCTGGGAGCGGACCCGTCTTTTACATGTTCACTTCAGTAAAATAGAATATACGCAAAAAGGCGGAGAAAAGCGCAACTGGACTTTGGACGACAATGAATACGGGCCTGATTTCAAGCAATTCGCGCCCGTTCTTCTAAAATACGAAATGCAGCCGGTCATAATATGTGAATCAAGCGGAACCATGGCCGAAGATGCGAAAAAAATGAAGGAGATATATCAAAATGAAGCTGATGGTTATAAACGGACCCAATCTCAATAGGCTTGGCAAAAGGGATCCCGAGCAGTACGGAAGTAAAACCTACGACGAACTGGTAGGCATGGTCAATGAAAGATGCAAAAACGGAACAAAGGCAATATGCCTTCAGAGCAACAGTGAAGGCAGAATAATCGACTATATACAAACCGCCGCGGACGAATGCGACGGTATGGTAATTAACCCCGGTGCGTATTCCCATTACAGCTATGCGATAATGGATGCGATAGCCGATGCCGGCATCCCCGTAATTGAGGTTCACATATCGAATGTACACGAAAGGGAGGGCTTCAGAAGGAACCTGGTGACAGGCTCGGCCTGTGACAAAATAATTGCGGGAAAAGGTTTGGACGGGTACATAGAAGCCATAGATTATTTGGAGAAAATCATCAATGGAAAATGAAAACTGCATGAAGCAAGTTGTAATAACAGGCAATGCGGCGGAGCGGGGATACGGCCGGTTGCCTGAAAATGTCCTTTCGAAAGTCGGGAGGCTTCGGGAACTTGCATCCAACACCTCGGGAATCCGTGCAGCGGTTATGACTGATGCAGGCAGTCTGCACATAAAAGCCAAAACCGGTCCAATTCCGGCATACACCCATCTGTCAATCATGGGTTCAAGCAGCTTCGACATATACTGCGACAATGTTTTTTTGGAAAACGCAAGACCCGAGGCCGGTTCAAACGAGATAGACAACACGATACAACTGCCGGACAAGGGAAAGATGAAAACAATACACATATATTTTCCGCTATACAACTCAGTAACCTCTTTTTTTATTGAAACGGAAAAGGGTGCCCTAAACAAAAAGCCTGAAAAAAGCATAAAACCGATAGTTTTTTACGGATCTTCCATAACCCAGGGCGCATGCGCATCAAGACCGGGGAATTCGTATGTGAACATGGTTTCAAGGATGTCCGGCCGACCAGTCATAAACCTGGGTTTCTCAGGCAACGCAAGGGGCGACATGGAGATAGCGGATTACATATCAAAACTTGACATGTTCGCTTTTGTTTACGACTACGACCACAACGCTGCCGACACCGAATGGATTGAGAACACACATGCCCCGTTTTTTCAGGCAATAAGATCCATACAGCCCGAATTGCCAATTGTCATGATGAGCCGACCTGGTTATGAGAAATGGGGAAGCGTTGCCAAAATGAACAGAGCGGTTGTAATGACAACATATTTGAACGCTTTTACCAACGGCAATAATAACGTATATTTCATAGATGGAAAAACCCTGTTTGGAACACAGGACAGAGAGGCATGCACACATGACGGAACCCACCCGAATGACATCGGGTTTTTGAAAATGGCGAAATCTGTGATGCTTACCATAAAAGAAATTGAGGAGGTTTCAAATGAAACAGAGAATTAAGAAACTGAAAAACATTATTAAGGAAAAACAGCTTGATGCGATAGTGATAACATCCCGGCCAAACACATTCCATCTTTCAGGTTTCGACGGAAGCGCATCCGTGATACTCGTATCGCCGGAAAATGAATTTTTCGGAACTGATTTCAGGTACATTGAAAACGCGGAGAAGATATGCGGCGAGCACTACACGGTGGAGATGTTCCAGTCGGACGCCGATTCATACATGCTGGATAAAATCAACGAACTGGGATTATGCAGGCTGGGCTTTGAAGAATCCGATGTTTCGCAGGGCCGTTATTCAAAATGGTGTGACAAGCTCCCCAAAATTGAATTCACGCAAGTTCAGGATGAAATCGACCTTCTCAGGATAAAAAAGGATCCCAACGAATTGGAATTGATTCAAAAGGCCGTTGACATAGCCGACAGCGTTTATACGCATATCCTTGATTTCATAAAACCGGGATTGAGCGAAAACGAGGTCGCCGCTGAAATGGAATATATAATGCGTAAGAACGGCGCAAGTTCAAACGCATTCGAAACCATAGTTGCATCGGGAAAACGCTCCAGTCTGCCTCACGGACACGCCAGTGATAAGATAATACAAAAAGGTGATCCGGTCACAATGGATTTCGGCGCCATATCCGGAGGCTACTGCTCCGACATGACACGAACTGTTTTTGCCGGGAAACCCGATCCTGAAATGGAAAAAATATATGGAATTGTCCTGGAAGCCCAGCAGAAATCCGAAGACAATGTACATGCGGGGCTAAGAGGATTCGAAGTGGACAAGATATCGAGGGACATAATATACGGGGCTGGTTACGAAGGATGCTACGGTCACGGACTTGGCCACGGGGTGGGAATCATGGTGCATGAAAATCCACGACTGTCGCAAAAAAGCACCACTGTCCTCGAAGACGGCATGGTTGTGACAGTTGAACCCGGAATTTACGTTAAGGATTTCGGTGGAGTCAGAATAGAGGACATGGTCGTGGTCAACGGCGACAAGCCGATAGTAATGACAAAATCAACAAAAAAAATGATAATCCTGTAAATTCCCCATTATTTTTTTTAAAACATAAAAGGGTGCCCTAAAATGCCGGGGTACTTTTTTATATCTCATTTCAGTTTAGGGCACCCTTTGAAAAAACCGTGGAAGTAAAATTTTTTAGGGCACCCTTTGAAAAAACCGTGGAAGTAAATTTTTTGGGCACCCTTTGAAAATAGGTTAATGAAGCCGCTTCGTTTTAGGGCACCCTTTGTTTGAACATCGGGCGGAACTGATATATTATTTAAATGAACTATGGTTCCGGCGATTCAAAGCCGGGAAGCGGGGAGGTAAAAAAATGAATATAATCTACATGCACACGCACGACACGGGCAGATACATTCAGCCCTACGGATATGCCGTAAATACGCCGAATCTGATGAATCTGGCAAAAGAAGGGGTGCTTTTCCGGCAGACATACAACGCCGCGCCGACATGCTCGCCCAGCAGGGCTGCGCTTTTAACGGGAATGCCACCACATGAATGCGGGATGCTGGGGCTGGCCCACAGGGGATTCAAGCTCAATGACAAATCAAAACACCTCGCTTCGTTTTTAAGCCGCAACGGATATGAGACCGCCCTTTGCGGAGTGCAGCACGTGACAATGCCTGAAAATGAAAGGAAACTCGGATATCAGGAAATACTCCATATCGACAGGTCCAACTACATAAATTCAACCGAAAGGGACATCGACACGGCCCGAAGGGCAGCGCAATACATAAAAAGGGATCATAAAAAACCATTTTTCCTCTCATTTGGCATGCACAACACCCATAGGGAATACCCGGACAGCAAAGGAAGGATAGACCCCGGCTATGTCATGCCGCCCGCACCCATTCCGGATACCCGGGATACCAGAAAGGATTTCGCCGATTTCATGTTATCCGCCGAAACGGCAGATGAATGCGTTGGCATGGTGCTTAATGCGATTGAAGAAAGCGGCCGCGAAGACGACACCGTTGTAATTTTCACAACCGACCATGGAATAGCCTTCCCGTTCATGAAATGCAACCTACTGGATACCGGGATTGGCGTATCACTGATAATGAGATTCCCCGGGAGAAGATACTCGGGCCGCGCCATAGACGCCCTGGTTTCACATATCGACATTTTCCCGACCATATGCGACCTTGCAGGACTCGAAAATCCCGAATGGCTTCGCGGAACCTCCATAATGCCGCTTTTGACCGGGGAAATGGAAAAAATTCGGGACGAAGTGTTCGCCGAGACGACATTCCACGCCGCATACCAACCCATGAGATGCGTGAGGACAAAAGACTACAAATACATCCGGTATTACGAGCCGGGTGAAATGGTTCTATCAAACATAGACGACAGCCCGACAAAACAACACATGCTCGACCACGAAATGCCCGTAAAGCGCAGGATACCCGGAGAAGAACTGTTTGACCTCAATCTGGATCCCATGGAACGGATAAACCTGTCGCATCACAAATATTACACAAACGTAAAAGAGGAATTATCCCAAAAGCTAGACAAATGGATGGAAGAAACAAAAGACCCGCTGTTAAAAGGCAAAGTGGAAAAACCCGAAGGGGCGGCCATCAACAAAAAGGATTGCAAAAGTCCCACTGAACAAAGATTCGAATAGCCGATGCAACTGCTTATAAACATTTTTCATCCTATTTAAGTGAATTATCCATATTATGATAAAATTTACCATTTGCCTTGGTATTTTCGTCGCCCGTTTGCCTAAGGCAGAACGGCGACGAAAATACCAAGGCAAGCGGAAAGGTAGTGCTTTGACTAAAGCGGGTATAAAATATATAATAGTTGCATATCATTCAACGAGGTAAATATGAAGAAAGTACTGGTTATGGGTTGCCCCGGATCAGGCAAAGCCAGACTGGCTGTACGCGTGGGACAAATTTCGGGGCTGGAAGTTTTTCACATAAAGGACGACAGGTTTTCCGAACGGCACACCGAAGAGGAGAAAAAAGCCTGGCGTGAGGCTGTGCAAAGAATCGTGGATAGGGATGAATGGGTAATAGAAGGCACCCAGAGCATCACCTACGACATAAGGATGAAGCGCGCCGACACCGTCCTTTTCGTAAAGGAAAAACCCTTGAAATGCCTGTGGGAATTCATGAAAAAGGGATTCCGTGAAAGAAACTCGCTGGATGCCTACAGGCTTAGGCTCACAGGCGACATGTTCAAAAAAATCATGGCCTACCGAAGGTTGCGCGTGCCCCTGATAAAAGAACTCATAGAAAAAAACAAAACCCATCTCGAAGTCAAATTCTTCGAAGACGACAAACAGATAAACGAATTCCTGGAAAACCTGAGAGCGGAATACTCAAACAAGAAATGAAGCATATTTTTCTAGTCGACATGAATGCCTTTTACATAATGTGTGAAAGCATACGTAGGCCGGAACTCAAAGAAATCCCCGCAGCCGTGGCCGGAGACCCGGAATCGCGAAGGGGGATCATACTGACATCCAACTACAAAGCCCGGGCATACGGCGTTAAAACCGCAATGACAATAAACGAAGCACTGAAATTATGCCCGCACATGACCCTGATCAAAAGCACCCCGGGCCTCTATTCGGACTGCTCAAGGGCAGTGTTCGAAATATTCGCAAAGTACACACCCGTTATCGAACAAAACAGCATAGACGAAGGCTGGCTGGACGTCACAGGCAGCACCGACCTGTTCGGCCGGCCCGTGGAAATCGCCAAAAAAATACAAAATGAAATAAAAGACGAACTGGGCCTCTGGTGCTCCATAGGCATATCCGAAAACAAATATCTGGCAAAAATGGCATCCGACATAAAAAAGCCCCTAGGCATAACCCAAATGTATAAAAAAGACATAAAGAGCATGATGTGGCCCATGCCCGTGGGCAAAATGTACGGCGTGGGTAAAAGCACCGCCGGCAAACTCACGGAAATCGGCCTCGAGACCATAGGGGACGTGGCCAACGCAACCCCGGGCTTCATCAAGAAGAAATTCGGCGAGGGCCTGTACAAAATGGCGCACGGGGAGGGTAGCGACATAGTAGGCGGCGACCGCGAAGTCAAAAGCGCCTCGATCGGCCGCTCCCACACAACCGCAAGGGACATAAGCAGCATGGAGGAAGCCAAAAAACTGATGCTGGAGCTTGCGGAGGACGTGGGCCTGAAAGCAAGGAAAAAGGGGGAAAAGGGGAGCACCGTCCAAATAACTCTCAGATACCCGGACTTTCGCACAATAACCCGCCAGAAAACCGTTTTCCCCACAAACCTCACAAAAGACATAATAAAGGCCGGCTACGAGCTTCTTGACGAAAACTGGAACACAAAAAAACCCGTGCGCCTGATCGGCATAACACTCGCCGGCATAGACCGGAACAACAAACAGCTCAGCGTATACGACACCTCGATAAATGAAAAAGAAGAAAAACTCGAACGCGTCATGGACGATTTAAAAGAAAAATACGGTGTTGAACACCTGAAAAGGGGCCGCGGCCTCTAATCGACTATCTTGCGCGCCTCCAGATAGAAGCGCTTCTCATCCGCATGGCCCATTGAAAAAGCCTTGCGGGGAAGGGTGCCCTCTTCGATGACGGTTTTGAAAAAGCCCTCCTTGTCGATGGGCGGAAGCAGAATGGCGGTGTTATCATCGCCCGCCAGCTCCACAGTGCTGTCGACGTCATGTATGAAATCTATTTCGCACTTCCTATTTGCAAGAAACCTGTCCAAAAACGCCTGAATGGTGGAAACCGCCAGATTGTGGTCCGGCGAATTCACGGTGACGGACATGATATCCCCGCCCGAAACCATGCCGTATGTGTGCGACTCCTTATTCGAATACTCGTGCTCCACCAGCTCCATCAGTGAATCCACATCGTCAAAATCCCGGGTTTCAATATCGAACTCGGTCTTCAACGAATTAACGAGTTCAGCAACAGGGCATTCGAAAAGCAGCCTGTGTATAGGCTCGAACTTCATGCCTTCGTCATGTATGTTGATAAGCTCGACCATGGCATAGCGGGCCGGGTGCGCGCTGTCGGCCGAAAGACCTTCGGATTCCTTCAGATTCTCCCAGTGCTGTTTTGCTGAAGCCAGGGAATGATTGCCGTCTCCGACGGCATAGAGCATCACGGGCCTGTCATCGCCGTAGCGTTCATGGAAAGAAGACTCGTCGGCAAGCTCGCCCAGCGCATTGGCAATTGAAGAAAGAGCCTTCTGTTCGGTTATATGGTAGCCCTCGACCCTGCCGCCTTCCATCATCAGCGAAAAATCATACAGCTTCGTAAACAGGTTTTTCATCTTTTCAAGGGGCTCTATCACCGTTTTATCCGGATCATCGATCAAAAAGAGGATATGGGGAATCTCAATTGGTGCCTTCTCCCTGATCTTCACCCGCGGCGGAATCCGCTCGAGAATGGTCTTTTCCGTCGGCCTTATAAGCGTGTCGGACCCCTCGAAAAAAGAATACTCCTCAAGATCAACCATCACCATGAGACCCTTTCTCACGTTGCCGTATCCGGTGGTGCGCTTGGTGTAGATGAAACCCGGTTCAAGTTCCCTCAGCAGGCCGTTTCGAAGATAGGACTTCATCTCCTTTACAATGGAGGCTTGCCCCTTTTTCCCCCTGGGGGTGTCGAGATAGGCTTCCGGCAGTATCAAATTAAGCGTGGAAGGGGACGAGCCCGCGAAGTTTTCCACATTCTCCCAGTACTTCTCATCCGAAGTATACTGGTCGCATGCTATAACCGCCCATTTGGAAAGGTCCACACCCTTGGCGGGCACCATGATCTCGGGCAGGCCGAGAGCCACGTTTGAAAGTTTCTTTTTAATAATAATCATATAAAATATCCATCCCCCGCATAATGATAAGGGAACAAAGGCGCGCGGTCAAGGAAATTTGCAGCGCGTGAAATTATCACTTAATGTACTGAAGGTCGTTCAGATACTTATTCCTACCCATTACGGAGATGATGTCGTCTTCCTTGAACACATAGTCCGCAGTGGGAGAGATGATGATGTCCTCGCCCTTTCTAACGGCAAGTATGTTAACCCTGTACTTGGTGCGGATGGAAAGGTCTGAAATGGTTTTGCCTATCCATTTTTCAGGAATGCTGGTCTCCATGATGCTGTAGTCGCCCGAAAGCTGGATGCTGTCGATTATGTTGTTGGACGCCAGGTTGTTGGCGACCCTGATGCCCATGTCCCGTTCCGGGAATATGACCCTGTTTGCGCCGACCGTCATCAAAACCTTTGCATGCAGGTCGTTTTGAGCCTTTGAAATAATATATTTGGCGCCCAGCTCCTTTAAAAGGGCGGTGGTGAGTATGCTTGCCTGCAGGTCGTTGCCTATGGCCACGATTGCGGCATCGAAGTTGGAAACGCCTATGGATTTGAGAAAATCCTCACTGGAGACATCCGAAGATATCACATGCGCCAGTTCGTCGCTCAAGTCCTGCACAATCTGCGGATCATTGTCAACCCCGAGCACATCGTGCCCCAAGTCGGACATGGTTCTTGCAAAAGACGTTCCAAAGCGGCCCAGTCCCA
>CAZWVS010000070.1:0-9059 GCA_964636935.1 uncultured Clostridiaceae bacterium | reverse complement strand
GGTTTTCTGGGCCCGTCGGGAGCAGGAAAATCCACAACACAAGGCGTGCTTACAGGTCTGTTGCGACTGCAAAAGGGTGAAGTGAATGTAGCCGGTTACGGCGTTAAGAAATTGAACAATAGCATGTTCAATGAAATCGGCATGTCTTTCGAGCAGTCAAATGTCTACAATAAGATGAGCGCCCGCGAAAATCTTGCATTCTATTCAAAACTGTTTGATGCCGAGACCCGGGACCCGGACGAGCTCTTAAAAATGGTGGGTCTTGAGGGCAAGGCGAAAGTGAAAGCCGGTGAGTTCTCAAAAGGTATGAAACACCGTCTGACATTTGCAAGATCTATGATAAACAACCCTTCAATCTGGTTTTTGGATGAACCCACCACCGGGCTGGATCCCGCAATTGCCGCCACCATCAAAGACATAATCAAAGGCGAGAAGGAAAGAGGCGTGACCACATTCCTCACCACCCACAACATGTTCATCGCCGACGAACTCTGCGACAGGGTCGCTTTCATAGTCGACGGTCAGATCAAGCTTATCGACTCCCCGAGAAACCTGAAGCTTCAGCACGGAGCCAAATTCGTGGACATTGAATATTTAAAGGACGGCAATCCCGTCGGGGAATCCCTTTCCACCGTTTCGGAAGAAGACAGGCGCCGTATAAAGGACATAGTAGACAATTATGAAATACAAACCATGCACACAAAAGAAGCGACCCTTGAAGAAATCTTCATAAAAGTCACCGGAAGGGAGCTTGCGTGATATGAAACTCTGGTACAGCTTTACAAAAGAATTGAAACTCGCCTCTTCAGGTTTTTACTTCTATGTGGAGATAATAATGGCTTTGGTTCTACTGGTTGTCGTATTGTTCGCAATTCCCGAAAATTTCGACAACCGGGAGACGGAATACATTTATCTTGACCTGCCGCCCTCCGCAGCGGAATCCTGGATGAAGGAATTAGCCGGTGAGGATTTGGACGGTTCGCCCGAAACAGTCGAAATAAAAGCCAAAGGCGAGACTTTTCCCGCCCGATACTATGAAACCTCCGAAGCCAGGATATACATCGTGGAAAGCGAAGACGCCCTTGTGAAAATAGCCGACGCGAAAGAAAAACCGGCCGTTGCAATCAAAGCGGGCGCCGACGGCTCCCCTTCTTACACATATTACCTGCAGGGGTATGAATCACAAAAGCTGAAAAACCTTTATCTCGCCGTCAACAACAGTGAGCTTGCGTCGCTTCAGGAAGGGATCGAATCGCAGGATGTGCGCCCCATATCCACAGATTACGAGTTTCTAAGCGACCGTGAAAACACAATACCCGCGGTCCTGACTTTCAACGGCAGCTTCATGGGAATGTTTTTGATAGCGGCCTATATTTTCCTGGACAAGGATGCGGGGATAATAAGCGCCTATGCCATAACGGCTTCATCCGTATGGCAGTATCTTATGAGCAAGGTCCTCGTAATACTGGTTACCACCATAATAACGAGTCTTGTTATAACCGTGCCCGTCATGGGGTTGAAGCCCGATTATCCGTTAATGCTGCTCTTCCTTGTCACAACCGGCTTTTTCGCCTCTTCCCTCGGACTGGTGGTTTCCGGATATTTTAGAAACATGACCCAGGCTTTTAGCACCATATTCATAATAATGCTGGCCCTGATGCTACCGACCATAGCCTATTTCATCCCAAGCTGGGAACCGGCCTGGATCAGATTCCTGCCTTCATACCCGATGCTTCAGGGTTTTAGGGAGATAATCATGAAAAACGGCGACACAACCTATGTTCTGCTTGGATCGCTGCTTTTCCTTGCTGCGGGGACAGTGCTTTTCATATGGTCCTCAGTAAAGCATAAAAAGACTTTGACGGCGTAAAGGCTTGAAAGGAGAAAAAATGTTAAAAAAGATATTGGCTGTATTCCTAAGGGATCTAAAAGTCAACACCAGGGATTTCATCGCCCTTTACATACTCGCGTTCCCAATAATCTTCGGCCTGGTGATAAATGCGCTTTCGCCGGGGATAAACGACACGACGGTCAAATTCGCCATGCTTGAAGGCGGCGATCCCGAACAGGTAGCATATTACGAACAGTTCGCTGAAGTTGAATTGTTTAACAATGTCGAAGATATAACAAAAAGGGTTGAAAGAAGGGATGCCTTCATAGGCATCGTGCCCGAAGGCGACGACCATTATATCCTTACTCAAGGCAATGAGCCGGGTTATGTGGCTGAATTTGCAAAAACCCTGAAAACCCTTTACGAAAACGGGGCTTCAATAGAAGAAACCGACGCCCGGATGGTGGAATTCGGAAAGGAAACCCCACCGCTTAAGAAAATGCTGGTGAACATAAGCATTTTGTTTTCATCTGTGCTTGGCGGGATGCTCATAACCATAAACATAGTCGAGGAAAAAGCCGACAACACCATAAGCGCCATAAACGTAACCCCCCTTTCCCGACTGGGTTACATATTCGGTAAAAGCATGATGGGGCTTATAATGCCTTTCTACGGAACCTTCGCCCTGCTTTTGATAACCGGATACGGAGGCACGAACATACTGCAGATACTGCTGCTTATGATATCCGCCGCCGTGCTGAGCATGATAATCGGTTTCCTGGAAGGGCTTACAAACGACGATATGATGATGGCTGTCGGAAATTTCAAGCTTGTTTTCATGCCGTTGGCGGGCGCCATAGCCGTTGCCGAGGCAGTCGGTGAAAAATGGCAGTGGGTAGCCTGGTGGGTACCGTATTACTGGACCTATATAGGCAACGACGCCGTGCTGTCGGGCACGTCAACCTGGGGGCAGATCATCCTTTATACGGGAATTGTGCTTGTTATGTGTTTTTTGCTTTTTCTGGCTCTCGCGCCCAAAATCCGCGCAGGGCTTGAAAAAAGCTGAATAAAAAAAGGAGGAAGTAAAATGGATTGGACAATTATTGTGGGTATCATATGTGTTTTGTATGCCGCTGTTGTATCTTTCTTCGCTTACAAAAAGTCTCCCGGTCTCATTAAGCTGGTCAAGATGAAGCTTGGGAAGAACATGAGCGACGAATCCGCTATAAGAATATGCTATATAGCTTCAGCAGTCATACTTGTTGCAGGAATAGTGCTTTTCATAGTGTGATTTGAGCGTAAAACTCAAGACATGCCGCAGTCTTTACGGGCCGCGGCATGTTGTTTGTGATATAATTGAATCATCCTTTCATAAGGGGGATTTAAATGAGCAACAGCAAGGCCGGCTGCTCTGCCGGGATTTTTGTGGCAATTGCCGTATTTGTAATATTATTGTTCGCTTTCAAAAACTTCATCTGGTGGTTTCTGGGAATCAGCGCTGTTTTGATTATCCTTGCGGCGATTCTTCTGTTCAACTACAATAAAAAGAACAAAAAAGATAAAGAGGCCCTTGTTGCGGAAGGTGTGACAAAAGGCGCCGTGGATTCATATCTTGCACAAAGCAGCGCCCGTCTCCAATCAATACGCAGAAATTATTACAAAATAAAGGACGAAGACATGCGTCGTGAAATCGACCTGCTCACGGACCGCTATAAGCAGATTGCCAAAATCGTCAAAGATGATCCCGCCGACTTCAAGCCCGCGAGACGATTTGTGGACACAATGCTTTCCTCAATGGACCGGATTGTCAACCAGTCGGTGCAGATTTTCAATTCGCCCGAGATTAGCCCATCCGGAAGGGAAGCTCTTGACAAAGCCCTTGAATCCCTTGTGCTTTTACGAAATGCCGCGGACAGGCAGATATCCAGATTCAATGAAAACAATATACTCGAACTGGATGTGGAGTTGGAGGTTTTAAAGAAATCCCTCGTTTCAAGAGGGCTCTTAAAAGAAAATGAAATAAATTCGGATGAATCGAAAGGAGCGGAAAATGAACAATAACGGTGACCTTCAGGTGATGAAGGAGGAAATGCCGCCGGAGCCTTTTACACCGACGGAAAACAACAGGATCAGGGGGATAGCCGATTCCATCGACATAAAGGATTCCCAATCCATTATCGAGTACGGCGTCGGCGCCCAGTCCGACATAGCCGATTTCTCCGACAGGGTTTTGGAACAGGTGCGCAGCAAAGACAGCGGCTATGCGGGCGAGGCCTTGAACGACCTCATGGTTAACGTCAATGAAATCAATGTCGACGGGATTTCCGACGTCCCCAAATTCGGTCTTTTTAGACGGTTTTCAAGAAAGATAAGGAAATTTATCGGGAGATACGAGAAATTGTCGGGACAGATTGATTCAATAGTAAGAAAATTGGAAGCGGCTCGCGATTCCCTTTTCAGGGACATCGAGCTTCTCGATCAGCTGTATGAGAAAAACCTGGAATATCTTCGCGAACTCGACATCTACATAGCCGCCGGGGACATTCGCATCAAAGAGTTGAGGGAGGAAATTATCCCGCAATACAGGGCGGAAGCCGAGGATTCCGATGATCCCGTGAAAACACAGGAGCTTAGGGATATCGAGGCGATGACGGACAGGTTCGAAAAAAGGGTTCACGACCTTCGTCTTTCAAGGATGGTGGCCATTCAGGCGATGCCCCAGACGCGTCTGGTTCAAAACAACGACCAGGTGCTCGTTGAACGCATACAGTCGTCGATATTGAATACAATACCCCTTTGGAAAAGCCAGATTGTCATAGCAATCACCCTTTTCCGTCAGAAATCGGCGCTTGAAATTCAAAAAGAAGTCACTGATACGACAAACGAGCTTCTAAAGAAGAATTCCGAAATGTTGAAAACCGGCTCCATAGAAACCGCTCGGGAAGCCGAGCGCGGGATTGTTGAAATAGAAACTTTGAAACAGGTCAATGCAGACCTTATAGAGACAATATCCGAAACCCTTCGCATACAACATGAAGGAAAGCTCGCCCGAAAAAATGCGGAAAAAGAACTGGATGTGCTGGAAGGCGAATTGAAGAACAAACTTCTCGAAGCCCAAAAAACCCAAATATAACACTATTTTACTTTCCTTACTTCGCACAAAACCTTCCGCAAAACGGGGGTTTTGTGCTAATTTCAACTTTTATGCAATAAATCGGCCTGTAATCCGTCTAATAGACATGCACGGTGTAAAAAGGGTTAAAACCGATGGGATGATAGAAGGGGGCGGTCTTGAGTAAAGCCATAGCGGATTTTTTTACAAACAACTTTCAAAAGCTGAAAAGATATCTTCTTTACTCTTTTAGAGACCTCGGAGAGGAAGATGCAGAAGACATAATACAGCAAACCGCTTTAAAGCTGCTTGAAGGCGGTTACACAAACAGGATCGACTTCATTTCATCCTATGTTTACAAGTCCCTGCTAAACGGCGCAAGGGATTATTTAAGAAGAGGTGTCAGAATCGATTATCGCACCGATATTGAACCGGTCGATGAAAACACGGCGGAAGACCTGCTGCTGAATGACGAGCTTGGCGAAAAAATAAAGGATGCGCTTTACAAATTGGATGAAAAATCCCGTTTTGTGTTTATGGAAACCCAAATCAAGGGCAGAAGCTACGAGGAGCTGGCTCAGGAAACAGGCGAACCGCTGGGAACCCTTCTTTCAAGGAAAAGCCGCGCAAAGGAAAAACTTAGGAACATATTGAAAAACTATATTGAATGACGGAGGGATATCATGTTAACAGAATTTTTTCACGATGAAAGAAAAGGCAGGAAGATTTTAAAAATTGTCGGAGGCGTAATCGCGGGCATCGCCATTGCAGTGGCATTGTCTTTTGTGATCGGTGTTATTGTCATGCTGCTTTGGAACTGGCTGATGCCTGAGCTGTTCGGCCTTGGCACCATAAACTATTGGCAGGGTTTCGGGCTTGTGCTCTTCATAAAACTCCTTTTTAGCAATGGCGGTTCACACAACGAAAATAAAAGCAACAAACGAAAAAAGGAATCGAAACCGGAAACCGGTAACAAGCCGGATGAAAACAGGGAATATGACCTGGCTTACGAACAGTGGTGGGAGTCGGAAGGCCGCGACAACTTCGAGGATTTCCTGGAAAATCAGAAAAGGGAAGAATCTTCCGAAGAATAATGATTCTTTTTGGTGATGTCCTCAGGCATGTTTTATGAATTTTCCTCAAGCCATTTTATTGTGGAATTCACATAAACCGCCGTGCCAAGGGGCATAACATCTTCATCAAACAGAACCTTCGGGTGGTGCTGGGGATAAAGAACCCCTTCCTTTTTCAACTGGGCGTCGATAACCAGCATCACCGAAGGCACTTTTCTGCCTACATAGGCGAAATCCTCCGAACCCGGCATCCTGTAGGGTTTCCCGGTTACCTTTTCCACATCAAGGATTTTTTCTTCATCGACAAGTCCCCTTGTGTACTCAAGCAGGCTGTCGAAAAGTTCCGGGTCGTTGTAAACCGTGGGACATGCTTTCGAATAGCTTACTTCAACATCGCATCTGAAGCTTCTTCCTATCCCTTGTGCTATTTCCTTTAATCTTTTTTTAATCATCTCGCGGATGTCTTCGTCAAAGGTTCTTATAGTACCTGTGATATATGCTTTGTCAGGTATTATGTTAGATGTAGTGCCTCCATGAATCTGTCCTGCTGTGACAACACCGGTCTTATCCGGCGGAATCTCCCTGGAATTGATTTGGGCAAGGCCGATTTGTATATGCGCGGCGGCTGTAAGGGGGTCGACGGCCATATGGGGCATAGACCCATGGCCGCCCCGCCCTTTTATATCAATCCTGAACCAGTCGGAAGCCGCTCCGACGACCCCTCTTCCAAAAAATAAAACAGCCCCCGCCTTCATGTCTATATCGGAAAAAACATGCAGCATCATGGCCGCATCCACCTTCGGGTTGTCCAAAACACCGGCCTCTATCATGCTTTTCGCTCCGACAAGCGTCTCCTCCGCAGGTTGAAACATGAGTTTCACGGTCCCCTTTATATCGCCTTCGAATTTTTTCAAGATTTTTGCGGCCCCAAGCATCATCGCCGTATGAAGGTCGTGGCCGCATGCATGCATGTTTTTTGTTTTAGAGCTGTATTCCAGCTCTGTCTCTTCATTTATAGGGAGGGCATCCATATCCCCTCTTATCAAAAACGTTTTACCCCCGCCGTTGCCTATTTCGGCAAGCAATCCGGATTTGCATATCTCTTTCGGCTCATATCCCATTCCCCTTAACTTTTCTTTTACATATGCGGTTGTCACGGGAAGCTCGGTTTCCACCTCTGCATGCGCATGCAGATATCTTCTCCATTCGATCAATTCCTCTTTAAGTTTTAACGCCTCTTCATAAAAATTATCCATAAAAACCTCCGCAATGAAATAGGGACGGCTGAACACACTGATATTTTACCATACAACCTCATATGTATCCCTTGGACAATCTCCGATTTATATTAACCTTTGCCCGTTTATGATATAAAATAAAGAAAAGAAGCTAAAAGCAAGGATATGATTTATATGAAGAAATTTAAAAAATGGTTTTTTGCCGGCCTGGCCACCCTGCTTCCGCTGGGTTTGACAATTTTCATACTCGTCTGGCTTTTCAATCTGATTGACGGCCTTACGGAAGATTTGATCATCTGGATATTCGGCAGGAAATATCCCGGTCTGGGTTTTGCCGCCACAATTGTCATTCTTGTTCTAGTCGGTATGTTCGTTTCGAACTTCATCGGCCGAAAAATAACTCATTTTGCGGAAAGGGTTCTGGGAAAAATACCTATTGTAAAAGCTATCTACAATCCTGTCAGAAAAATACTTGCCGGTTTTTCCAGCAAGACAGCCGAAAGCTTCAAAAAGGCGGTTTTGATAGAGTTCCCTAAAGAGGGCTCCAAAAGCATCGGCTTCATAACCAACAACTCTTTCACTATTGATTCAAAAGACCGGGTGAGTGTCTTCATACCTACGACACCCAACCCTACAAACGGCTTTTTGGTACTGGTGGAACGCGAGTATGTTGAAATGCTTGACATTCCGGTCAACGAGGCCTTGAACATGGTTGTTTCAATGGGCAGCTCCATCGAAGGTGATATAAAAACAATAAAGGAATGAATGCTTTTAGTAATGAAAATCCGTTATTACGGGATGCCTGCCCTCAAAGTCCAGGCCCGCCAGATACAATCCCCTGCTTCGGTCGGTCTTATGCTCTATGTCCCAAGGCTCCCTTGAGCAGCTTGAAACATACCATTTGTTTTTAAACTCGAATATTTCGCTCGCATGAGAGGGACCCAGATAATAGGTTTCGCTTTTATAAAAATCACCGGGGTTGTCGCTTATGCAGTATTTAGTTCCGTCACCGTGTCTGAAAAACAAATAGTATAGGCCATGCCGTTTGATAACACAGGGCGATTCGGTTTTCATTGTAAAAGCCTCGTCGAAGGAATGTCTTTTCTCTAAAACAGGCCCTTTTTCAACGAAATTGATTAAATCGCCGGATGTTGAAAGCGTTATGCACGACACTTCGCTGTCCTTATTCATGTCTGCGACCCAGTAAACAAAATAGCCTTCATCTTCCTCAAATATGTGGGGATCGCGGCAGGAACAGGCCTTTGACTCCTCCCAGAAAGCGTATTCTTGTTTAGGTATTATCACCGGGTTTTGTTCATACCTGTTCCAATTGAACAAGTCCTTTGATGTAGCCATACATATATACTGTGCCTTTTTCATATTGTGGGATGAATATAGCATCACATAAATGTCGCCCTTTTTTATAACATATGGGGCGAAAACGCCCCTTTCCTCATGGGCAAGGCCGGCATCGGATACGAGGGCGGGCTGATGTCGGGTCCAGTTTACAAGGTCACTGCTTGTCGCGTGGCCTATGACGGTTTCGTTGCCAATGTCATAGCAACCTTTACCCACTTCACCGTCTATGTGATATAAATGGACCGTTTCCCCTTGATTAATGAAGCAATGGTCGTTTACATAACGTCCTTCGGGTTTATATACATGCTTGAATTTTTGTGCAATTTTTTCAGAATCCGTTCGCTCCATTGTCAAATTCCTTTATTATATCGTTGTAAGTTTTATATCTCACTTAATTCGCATACTTGCGTCACTCCGCGCTTCCCCCGTACACCTCGGGCACAATA
>CAZWVS010000069.1:0-9100 GCA_964636935.1 uncultured Clostridiaceae bacterium | reverse complement strand
ACGAAACCCTTGAAAAAGTGAAAATGCCTGTAGTTGAAACGGACATTGAATGTGAAAAATGCGGAAGGAAGATGGTTGTAAAAACAGGCAGATACGGCAAATTCCTTGCATGTCCGGGATTCCCCGAATGCAAAAACACAAAGCCGTACATCGACGACACGGGCAAGACATGTCCCAAATGCCGGGGCCGGGTCATCTATATACAGACAAAAAAGGGGAAGAAGTTCCTTGGATGCGAAAATTATCCCGATTGCGATTTCAGCACGTGGAACATGCCCGTCGACGAGAACTGCCCCGAATGCGGTACATTCCTCACAAAAGGCAACATCAACAGGGTGCCGCATCTGATTTGTCCGAATCCGGACTGCGAATATAAAAAAGAAACGGATCAGGAATAATCGTCTATAACGGAAATTGAAAACGTCTGCTTACAGCAGGCGATTGATTATAGTCCGACGGGCGTAATTTTCAACAGAATCATCAATATTCTCCAGCGTATATGGACCGTATTTCCGATCCAATGCGGTTTTTAAGACAGTATCGTTCAGCAGTGGGTTTTTAGGAAGTATCGGACCGTGTGAATAAGAGCAAAAAACATTTTTATAACGGGCGCCTTCGGTCTTATCCTTACCGTTGTTGCCGAACCCCTTTATGATTTTCCCGAGCGGACTGACCTTGTCCCCGAGATATGTCGCGCCTGAATGGTTTTCAAAACCGACGACGACATACGGCTTTCCTTCAAAATCATCTATTTCAAACAAATAGTTTCCGATCATGCGTTTTTTCATTCCCGTGGTGTGAGCGTCGATTGCTCCTATGAAATCGTATTGTATATTGTTCCAGGTCAAGTAATGGGTGCCCAGCAGTTGGTAGCCTCCGCATATCCCGAGAAAAACGACACCCGAATCCACGGCGTGCTTTATTCTTTTTTTCTTATCAATGTCGAGATCCTTTAAGAGAACCTCCTGTTCGAAATCCTGCCCTCCTCCTATGAAAACGATATCGTACAACTCGGGGTCGAAATCCATGCCTATGGATATTTCGTCCAGATCCATGGCTATGCCGCGCCATTCGAGACGCTTTTTCATAGCTATGATATTCCCCCTGTCCCCGTAAAGGTTCAGCAGATCAGGATACAGGTGGCATATGTTCAGCTTATCCATGCAATCACTCCCAGAATTTTCTGATTTTATACAAACGGGAAATCCTATTCCTGAACTCGAACATGGCCGTATAAGTAGGAAGCACATATACTGGCTGTTTCTTCCCATTGTTTAGTATTGCCTCTTTTATCACGTCTTCATAGTCCGTTATGACTTCGGTTTTCAATCCGGTCGATTCCTTTAATGCGTATTTGAATCTCAAATCGAGATCACCGGCACGGGTTCCTGAAAATATGATCTTGGTAAAAAGCGACGATGAAGCCGCAAGCTTTTCAAAGTTGGCATCCCAGATCCATGAAACATCGGTTCCGTCGGCATGTTTGTCATTCAATATCATAACAAGTATTCCAGCCAGTGCATTGGCAGTCAAATGATTGATGACCTGGTTCAGCCCCGCCGGATTCTTGACAAGTATGATTTTAAGGACAACATCATCCAGCACCAGCTCCTCCATGCGTCCGAAACCGCTTGTGAACGATGAAAGTGAGCTTATTATGACATCTTTTTTTATACCGATGTGCGAAGCCGCTGTGAAGGCGGCAAGGGCGTTGTATACGTTGTAGGCGCCGGGCAGCGCTATGTCGACCGTGAATTCACCGTCACTGCATGTAAACTTCGAGCTGCTGCCGGAGGGGCCGATAACAATACTGTCCGCCGAGTAATCGGGTTCGGCCCTCTTGTATCCGCATTGTTCGCATTTAAAAGACCCCAGGTGGGCGAATACGCGGTATGAGTATGTATATTTGCCCTTGCAGCGTATGCAGTAGGGGGCGTCGGATACAAAATCCGTGTCGGCGCCGTGGGGCGGCGAGTTTATTCCGAAAAGAAGCGTTTTGTTGGGAGTGTCCAGTGCAAGGGAATAGGAGAGTGAATCGTCTGCGTTTATAATTAAAGTCGAGCCGGGGGACGACAATATGCCCGTCCTCAGCGATGTAAGCGTATGAGTTATCTCCCCGTACCTGTCGAGCTGGTCCCTGAAAAGGTTGGTGATAACGACAACAGCCGGTTTGATCATGCCGGCAACGGTCTTGAAGGCGGCCTCGTCGCATTCAATAACGGCATAATCGTATTTTTTAATTCCGTTCCACTTGCAGTTTAAAGCGAATACGGCGGTTATCCCGGAAATAAGATTGGCGCCGGATGAATTCGCAAAATAAGACCTTCCGGATTGCTTTAGCATCTGGCCCAGGATTCTTGAAGTAGTGGTTTTCCCGTTTGTGCCTGTGACGATTATGGTTTTTACATCTTTTGAAAGAAATGAAAGCATGTCCCTATTAATAAACAAGGCCGCCTTGCCCGGAAGGGAAGTGCCGCCCCTGCCGATAAGCCGCAGCAAAAAGGTAGAAATTCTGACGGCGGCGACAGCCGCAATAACCTTGATTTTCATGTATTGAAGTATAACACATGCCAATTCAAATTGAAATTGCAAATATAGTAGGTTATAATCAATTGACAGAGCAATGGTTCGAAAAACCGTGGAGGTAAAGCTTGACAGTCAATGAAACCGAACTTATAAAAAAATGCCAGGCGGGCGACACGGCCAGTTTTGAAAAACTTGTCGAATTGTATTCCGACAGGGCCTATGCCGTCGCCTTCGGTGTCATGGGCAATCCGCACGACGCCGGCGACATGACGCAGGAAGCGTTTATAAAAGTATACAAAAACATTAAAAAATTCAATTTCAGAAGCGCCTTCAACACATGGCTTCACAGGATAGTGAAAAACACATGTATAGATGAAATAAGAAAAAGGAAACGGGAAAACACGATATCCATCGATTCGTCTTTCGATTCGGAAGACGGGGAATACACAATGCAGATAGCGGATGATTCCCCGGGGGTGCAGGAGATACTTGAAAATCAGGAAACAAGTGATTTCCTGTGGGAGTCATTGAATAAGCTGGATGAAAAACACAGGCTGGTCCTTGTGTTGGCGGATATCAAAGGCTATGACTACAACGAGATATCCGACATGACGGGTGTCCCTCTCGGCACGGTCAAATCCAGGATATCCCGCGGAAGAACAAAACTTGCCGAAATAATAAGAAAAAGCGGAACTATTTTTTAGTATTGCCGTCAAACAGATAAAGGAGCACAAAACATGAGCACGGTATGCAAGAATAAAATCGAAGATTTGAACCTAATGGCCGACAACATGCTGAACCCGCAAAGCAGGGCGGATCTCGTTTCACATATGGAAAAATGCAGCGGATGCAAAATATATTACGAAGATATAACCGCTTTAAAGGCCGGTATGGGCAAGCTTGAGGTCAAGGCTCCTGAAAATCTTGCCGCTTCAATTGGCGCCGCTGTAGAAAAGAGCAGAAAAAAACAGGCGGGAGTCAGAAGGCTTTATTATGTTTCATCCTTCGCAGCGGCCTGCCTCGTTGTGGCTTTTGCGGTATTTGTCTCCGGAGGGTTCGGTTTGTGGAACAAAGCCGGACGTTTGTCCGACACCAGCGAGGAAATGCTTGATGGGGGGGGAGTTTATCAAAACCTTGAAGACTCTAGAGCCCCTGCGCCAGACAAACAGGATGATAACTCGATACTGGGAATGGGAGGCGAAGAAGAAGAATTCGTAACAATGACGGAGGCGTGTGATCCGGAAAAATCATTCGACACAAGAGACGCTGAAAAAGCGGTCATTGCGGATTATGGATATTATACAAGCGCATTCGTAGAGAACGATCCCGTTTATGTAAATGAAAGGGGAACAAGGCTCGATGAGGGTATAAGCCCCGGACATGATGTTTTTTATGTGTCCTGTGATTACAGGCTCGACGAAATAATGGAAATTCTCAGCTCGGAATACCCGCCGGACATAATTGAATTTGAATTGGATGAAAGCGAAGACATTGATTTCATACAGGTAAAATCCAACGCCCGGACCCTTAAAAACCTTGAAACCAGGTTCGGCCTGATCGCTTCTGTGCTCATAAGGGATGCGACGGACACCCTGACCGCTAAGATTTCATCTACGGAAACTGAATAGATATCATGTTTCTGATATAATGGATGTGTGAAAAACACATCCATTTTTTTGTATAAGGGAGAATCATGAAGAAATTATTACTAATCGACGGCAACAGCATTTTAAACAGATCATTTTACGCCTTGTCCGGCGCAAATATGCTAAGTAATTCAAAAGGGGTGTACACGAACGCCATATACGGCTTTCTGAACACATATGACAAATTCATCAATATGGAAAACCCCACACACGCAGCCGTGGCTTTCGATTTGAAAGAGCCCACATTCAGGCATGACATGTACAAGGAATATAAAGCGGGCAGAAGACCCATGCCCGATGAGCTTGCATCCCAGATGCCCGTAATGAAAGAAATCCTGGACCATATGGGAATAAGGAGGATAGAAATACCCGGCTTTGAAGCCGACGATATTCTGGGCACCCTTGCCGGAAGGGCTGAAGATGAAGGATTTGAAGTGATCATCCTTACAGGCGACAGGGACATGATGCAGCTGGCCACGGACAAATGCACTATAAAAATCCCCACCACATCCAAAGGTTCGACGGATGTGAACACATATGACAGGGAAACAATAAAAGACGAATATGGAATCGAACCCGCGGATTTCATAGAAGTGAAAGCCCTTATGGGAGATAAATCGGACAACATACCCGGTATCAGGGGGATCGGGGAGAAAACCGCTTTAAAATTTATTAATGAATTCAAAAACCTCGAGAATCTATATGGCAATATCGACAAGGCGGGTTCCGAAAAACAAAAAGAACGCTTGATTTCAGGCAAAGAGGATGCGTTTTTAAGCAGAAAACTGGCAAAAATCGAAACCGATTGCTCAATTGATATAACGCCGGATGAACTGAAAATCCGGGAAACCGATAAGGAGAAGCTTTATGATAAGTTCAAAACCCTCGAGTTCAACAGTTTCATCCAAAAATACGGGTTGAATGATGAATCATCGGAAAACGCAGACCTGGAAATAATCGCCATAGAAAGCGAAAAGGATATCGTTTATATGGATTCAATTACGATTCAATGTGATTTTGAATCCTCCGGCGAACCCAAAACGCTATGCTACACCGATGACGGGGAAAAAATATACATGATTGAAAATTCCGAAACGATATTGAAACTAATGGAAAAAACCGGAGATGTAAGCGGTCACTATATAAAGGGATTCATCAGGTATCTGCTGTCAAAGGGGATCACACCTCCGAAGGTATCCTTCGACACGGCCGCCGGGGCATATGTGATGGACGCTTCCAAGGATTCCTATGGCATAGATGAATTGAGCCGCAAATATCTAAAAATCGTTTTTGAAAATGAAAACAAGACCGCCTGCAACTGCGCGAAGACGCACCTGGTGATAGAAAGCATGAAAAAAGAGCTGGAAGAACTTGGAATGACAAAGCTTATGGACGAGATCGAGCTGCCTTTGATTGAAGTGCTTGCCTATATGGAGCACACGGGTTTCGGCGCGGATGCAGATTTTTTGAGAAAGTTTTCAAAAAAGCTCAAAGAATCCCTGAAATCCATTGAAAAGGATGTTTTTGAGGAATCCGGTGAAGAGTTTAATATAAATTCCCCTAAACAGCTTGGGAATGTCATGTTCGACAAGATGGGCATACCGCACGGTAAAAAAACAAAAACCGGCTATTCCACGTCAGCATCCATTCTGGAAAAACTCGCTCATGAACACAGGATTGCCGAACTGGTGCTCGAATACCGTAAAATAGCGAAACTCAAATCAACATATGCGGAAGGGCTGGAAAAGGAAATTGGGGAAGACGGAAGAATCCATACAAGTTTCAAACAGACGGTGACATCCACGGGAAGGCTCTCCAGCACCGAGCCGAATCTTCAAAACCTGCCGATAAGGACAGAACTCGGAAGGGAAATCAGGAGGGCGTTCATATCGGGAAACGACGACTTCATGCTTACAAGCGCCGACTACTCACAGATAGAACTAAGGGTGCTTGCCCATATGGCAGACGATAAAAACATGATTCAAGCCTTTAAGGACGGCATGGACATACATACGCGCACCGCCGCAAAAGTGTTCGGGGTCGACGACAGGTTTGTGACATCGGAAATGAGGCGCGCGGCCAAAGCGGTCAACTTCGGAATAATATACGGCATATCGGATTTCGGCCTTTCGGAAGACCTGGACATCCCCATTTTCACGGCAAAGGAATATATACGTGAATATCTCGACCAGTATGAAGGAATCAGAAAATATATGAAGGACGTGGTGGAATCGGCAGGAGAGAAAGAATATGTATCGACTTTGTTCGGAAGAAGGAGATATATACCCGAACTCAAGTCCTCGAATTACGCAATGAGGGAATTCGGGAAAAGGGTGGCATTGAACGCGCCCATCCAGGGAACTGCTGCGGATATAATAAAAATTGCAATGGTGAAAGTCTACAACGAGCTTAAAAGCGGGGGATTCAAATCCAGGCTGGTTCTTCAGGTTCACGACGAACTTGTCGTGGAATCACACGTCGACGAAATAAGCAAGGTGGAAGGTCTGCTTGAAAAATGCATGATGGATGCAGCAAGCCTGAAAGTGCCTCTCTCCGTGGACGTGAAGACAGGTAAGTCGCTGTATGAAACAAAATAGGTGGGAAATATGATTTTAGGAATAACCGGCAGAACGGCAACGGGCAAGTCGACGCTTTCCGGAATATTTGAAAAAGAGGGTTTTGTAAAAATAGACGCGGATGAGATATATTCCCGTCTTTTGGAAAATTGCGAAAAAATGAAATCCGAGCTGCTTGACGAGTTCAAAACATTGGATAGGGGGAAACTGTATTCCCTTGTTTCAAATGACAGGGACAATCTGGCCAGGCTCAATGCCATAACCCATAAGTATGTCGCAGATGAAATCCGCGGCAAGGTCGGGGGCTTATCGTCCCGGGACATTGTTCTCGATGTGCCTGTCCCGATAGAAAAGGGGTTTATCGACATATGCGACTACATAGCTGTCACGGACTGCTCCGCGCAGACCCAGATAAAAAGGCTTGTGGAAAGAAACTCAATATCCGGCAAAGAAGCGGTTCAACGGATTTCAATGCAAGATGACAGGGAACACTATGTCCGCATAGGCGATTATATCGTTATTACGGACAATACTGTAAAGGACGACCTGGCGGTGATCGCACGGGATATAAAAAAACACTGTGAATGATGACTGTAAATGAAAATATGGCAGTTGGACCGGGACCCCTGAAAACACTTTGTTTTAATTATTGTATTTTTATTAATTATTATGATAAAATAAAAACAGGTTTTTTACAAAAGAGGAGGTTGGTGATATGCAAGCAAACAAAATCAGCGTCACTGCGGTTGCCAGCAATAAAGGCGGACATCAAAAAATAAATTTCTATATAAACGGACGATCGGGGAATTTCAGCAGGATTGAGAATATCCAGTTTTCCAAGATAGATGAAGGGACGGACTTCATCTATTCGCTTAGCGAGAACATGGAATGCACAGTCGAACAGACTGAAACCGTCGTTGCCATTGAAAAAGAGATAAGACGCTACCAGAAGAAAATGGAGACTTTCCAGATAGACGACAAAAAGGCCGGTTTCGTCAACTCCGTCAAAGGAACATATGACTTCATATACGGTGTTTCCGGTGAAAATGAAATAGAGTTCTCGAAAGACAAGCTGTTCACCGGCGTAATAATAACAGGCGACAGCTTGAGGGCCGTTTCAACCAATTACAATTCGCTTTACCGCATACGCGACGGTGAAGTGCTTAATGTTTTTGAAAAGCGCGAGAAGCCTTCATATGCGGTGGATAAACCGACAGATGAGGAGTATTCCCCGTCAAAGGGTGTCATAAAGCAGGTCGACATTCAGGATCTGCAGGAAGGCGATATCTTTGTTTTTGCGACAACGAACGCAAACGCCAGACTGGATTCCGAAATAATCGAGAATTTCCACAAAAAGAATATCGATGCGGAAACAATGGCATGGAATGTGGTCAATGTTGCTTCCGGACACTCGATAAACGACGGCTTCATCGTAGTGGCTTTAAAAATTGAAAAAACGATTGCAGGGGAGGCCCTCCAGACTGCGTCAATGCCTGAAAGCGCTATCGGAGCAGCTGCTTTGACAGCTTCCAAGATGGAAAAAGACGAATCCGCAGCCCCAAAAGCTGAAAATGATAAAAAGGACGAGGGAAAAACCGGAAGATCATTCGTCAAACCCGGCATATTTGCCGCTGCGGCATCCATCTTCAAGGGGCAGGAAGAGAAATCGGAAGACGATGGAAATCAAAAAAAATCTTCAGAAAAAGTTGAAGAAGACATTCAGGATGATATAATCAATGAAGAAAAGGATTCATCCGAACCCGATGTTTTTGAAACCAAGGATGGAAAGGTATACAGCGAATATAAAAGAAAGTTTAATTTTCCCGGCACCGGGAGGGAATATAAAAAATTAAATATCAAGAGGCCGATTTTTATGAAAAGAAGAATGAATATCTATTTAAAAAGACTGCTCAGCATAATCATCGTACTGGTGCTTATGGCCGGCATAGTATACGGGATGTATCATTTGTTGAAATTGATTTTCGAGGAACGCGAAGCGGAAGTGGAAATAAGCCCCACCTCCGTTGTAACGATGACACCCACGCCCACACCCACGCCCACGCCCACACCGACGCCTACGCCCACACCGACCCCCACTCCTGCTCCGGAAGACCTGTATACGGAATATACGGTCAAATCAGGCGACAATCTTGCACAAATCAGTGCCATGTTCTATAACGGGGATTCCTCCCATGTGGCGGAAATCGTAAATTTCAACGAAAACATCGACGACCCGAACATGATCAGGGTGGGACAAGTCATAAAGATTCCAATACTGTATAGTGACGAACCCGAGGATTGAACCTCTCATGACTAAAGTCACGAGATTCTTAGATTGTCACCTCTATCGAG
>CAZWVS010000068.1:0-9173 GCA_964636935.1 uncultured Clostridiaceae bacterium | reverse complement strand
GAATTTAACATCGGCGGTATATAGCCCGTTGTTTTTATCAAGGTATACCTCGGCCTGAAGAGGCGGTTTTTCAATGGAGGAACTGACTGCTTCATCTATTGTTACCTTGCCGGTTTCCTCGGCGAAGGGCAATATCTCCGACATGAAACGATCCCTTTCATTTGCGGTGAAGGTCATTCTGGTATTTTTCAATTCATATACCGATTTGATGAACGGGCTTATCCGTTTGCGGTGTTTCGGGGAATTTTTGTATATGATATCGCCTATTTGAATATATTCGAAAGTTTCGTCCAGTATATAGGCGGACTTATTCAGCATTACATCCAGGACAAGGTCCGGCCCTTCCATGTTCAACGAAAAATCCAAGGGCATGTCTTCATTTAAAACGGTTGCTTTTGTTTTTGTTTCATTGTGCGTCACATTTATGATTCGGTTTATATAAAGGCTTAGAATGTTTCTCATAATGTGCTGCGGGAGTGAAACGGTCTTGCCGTTGAAATAGCTGCTGTTGTTGTAATAGCCTCTCCTGTTGGAAAGGTGCGATTCCGTGATGCCCAGTTCAAATATCAGCTCTATCATGCGCATGTCCTCGGGGCTGTACTCATGCAGGAAAGGATCATAATTAAACTGCTGCCCGAATTCCATGGGTCTTTTGTAAATCACGTTTTTTACGAATTCAAGTACATCCTTTACTACATATAACCTGTCAATCCCGGTTCGCAGGCTCAGTGTTTGCCCATTGGGGTTGTCATATGCATATTTTGATTCGATGTCCAGTGTCAATTCGATATCCACAAACCGCTTCGTTTCGGATTCCTGTTCATGTTCGATCAGGTTGAATATTGGGTTTTTCACAGGAAGCTTTTCCGGTTTTTTATCAAAACGGCTCTGCCCGTCCTGTTTTTCTATCTCAAGCATCAGCGCAACGGCATGCTTGCAAAACGAGCCGTAGGGGCAGGTGCAATGGTATGATTTGGCATTATTCTCATCATCGAAGGTTACGCTTGTTTCGTAAAGGTCCATACCTTGGATGTATGAAGTTATGGTGTTGTTTTCAGAATCATAAAGGAGGGCCCTGGACAGGCCGCGCTTGAAATATCGCAACCCTCTTTCATATATGATGTTTGAAGCATTTCTTCTTATCAGTGCTTTGGTTATATTAAACATTTGTTCCTGTCTGCGTAATCAAATTATTTTTCGGTATATCCCACATCAAACCTCCTGCACCATTCAGCAGCAATCTTTCGAAGGGCATTATGTTGATATTCATACCAGTCTTTGTCAATCCTCAAATTCCATATTTTATCCTTGAATCTTCCAAAAGCCCCTCTTCCTCTTAAGGCGTCGAGCAATTCATCCATTACAAGGTCGTCCTCAACAGTATAACAGAAACGTTTCATGATATTGTATTCATCGATATCATATTTATCCGGAACCATTATGTAACGGTCCGATTCAAACTCGACCGGAACCTCGCCCGCAATTGAAACCTCGACATATATAAACTCGCCGGTTCCGAGATCGAGAAAAGACTTCATGTCACCTGTCTGCATGTCCATTTGCTCAACGATATCATCAAGTGGTATCGGTTTCATATAGCCGACCTCCCTGAATCATTATATTATTCGATAGCGTAGGTATATCATTTCCAGTACGATATTTCCTGCGAAAGGTACACGTATACATGGTTCTTATTATTACCAATATTTAAGATTAACCCCCGGGGGTTAATCTTAAAAAAACTGCACCGGATGAGATGCAGTTTTCTGATATCCCTTCAACTCAATCGTAACCCCTCACGCAATTGAAACCTCGACATATATAAACTCGCCGGTTCCGAGATCGAGAAAAGACTTCATGTCACCTGTCTGCATGTCCATTTGCTCAACGATATCATCAAGTGGTATCGGTTTCATATAGCCGACCTCCCTGAATCATTATATTATTCGATAGCGTAGGTATATCATTTCCAGTACGATATTTCCTGCGAAAGGTACACGTATACATGGTTCTTATTATTACCAATATTTAAGATTAACCCCCGGGGGTTAATCTTAAATGGGGTTAATCTTTAAAAAAGGGGTTGGGGGCATAAAAAAACTGCACCGGATGAGGTGCAGCTTTTTGGTTTATGTGGTTCGGGTTTAGAACAATCCGGAGATCTTGCCGGTGCTGTCAACGTCTATGCTTTCCGCAGAAGGAACTCTGGGAAGACCGGGCATAGTCATTATTTCGCCGGTCAGAACAACGGCGAACCCGGCTCCTGCTGAAACGCGGACATTTTTCACCGTGACCGTGAATCCTTCCGGACGGCACAGTTTTTTAGGATCGTCGGATAACGAGTACTGGGTTTTGGCCATGCAAACGGGAAAGTGTCCAAAGCCCATCTTTTCCAGTTTTCTGATATCCCTTCTCGCCGCTGAGTCGAAGTCGACATCGGCTCCGCCGTAAATTTTAGTTACAACGGCTTTGATTTTGTCTTTTATGCTGTCATCATCGTCATATGCCAATTTGAAGTCTCCTTCGTCGGAATCGGCGAGCCTTACAACTTCCTTTGCCAGTTCAACGCCGCCTTCACTTCCTTTTGCCCAGACTTCCGATAGGGCCACATTAACGCCGATGGCCTCGCATTTTTCCCTGATCAATTCAATTTCATCGTCTGTGTCGGTCGGGAATCTGTTTATCGCCACCACGGCGGGCAAACCGAAGTTTATAGTTATATTTTCAATATGCTTAAGAAGGTTGGGGAGCCCGTTTTCCAGTGCTGTCAAATTCTCGTCGGCAAGCTCCTTCTTTTTTACGCCCCCATGATGCTTAAGCGCACGAACTGTTGCAACAATAACCACTGCCGAGGGACGAAGGGAAGAAATCCGGCATTTGATGTCAAAAAATTTCTCCGCGCCCAGGTCGGCGCCGAAACCGGCCTCTGTCACTACATAATCCGCCAGTTTTAAGGCCGTTTTCGTAGCCATGACGCTATTGCAGCCATGGGCAATGTTTGCAAACGGCCCCCCATGAATGAAAGCGGGGGTGTGTTCAAGGGTTTGCACCAGGTTCGGTTTCAAGGCATCCTTCAACAATGCGGTCAATGCGCCGGCGGCATTCAGCTGGCCGGCGGTAACGGGTTCGTTATCGTAACTGTATCCTACAATAATCCTTTTGATTCTTTCCTTGAGGTCCGATAGGTCCTGGGCGAGACAAAGAACAGCCATAATCTCCGATGCAACCGTTATATCATAACCGTCTTCCCTTGGCGTACCGTTGCTTTTGCCGTTTAGGCCGTCTACGATGAATCTGAGCTGCCTGTCATTCATGTCTACGCAGCGTTTCCATGTTATTCTTCTTGGGTCGAGTCCCAGTGGATTCCCCTGGTGGATATGATTGTCAATCATGGCGGCCAGCAGATTGTTGGCGGCGCCTATTGCATGCAAATCCCCCGTGAAGTGCAGATTGATGTCTTCCATGGGCACAACCTGGGCATATCCGCCGCCTGCGGCTCCGCCCTTGATTCCGAAAACCGGACCGAGGGAAGGTTCCCTGATAGCTATCATGACATTTTTGCCAATCTTTTTCAATGAATCTCCCAAACCCACGGAAGTTGTTGTCTTCCCCTCGCCGGCGGGAGTGGGGGTGATTGCCGTGACAAGAATCAATTTCCCATCAGGCCTGTCCTTCATTTTCGCCAACATGCTGTAGTCAATTTTAGCTTTATAATTGCCATAAAGCTCAACTGCCTCTTTTTCGATGCCGACTTTTTCAGCTATGTCCAATATGTGGTTCATTTGATTGCTTTGTGCAATTTCAATATCGCTTTTCATCCTCAAGTACCCTCCATTTTAATAAATAATATTTTTTGACAGCTGTAAAAACAATGTCATAAAATTGATACATTAAGTGTAACACAAGAGATTGCGCCTGTGTTAACCAAAATTCGCAGCATCGGGACCGGCTCCCGGGTCCTTAAGCAACCGCCCCCGTATCCTTTCCGGCGGGCCAATGCCCATATTATGCCCGGAAAAACGACCGGTCTTTCCATGCTCCGCAAGGCGAGTGTTCAAAAAGCACAGATGCCGGTCCGTCCCTGGCAAAAAACCGTGCCGGAAAACGCAGATTCCGCAACGGGATAAAATCACCATATATAAGGTAAGCATACATGGCTTGCGAAGCGTTTTTAGAAATGAACAATATATCTGAAACACCCGGGCGCGTTGGCATTTGACAAAGTTATTTTCAGGATGTACAATAATCGAGCCGGTTAAAGCTGATTGCAGGGCAAAAAAAATATGAAAAAACCCTTGCATTTGGTATTTGGCTGGTTTATAATGGCTCTTGCTGTGACAAGGCATGCAATGATCCCGGAGATTGCCGCCGTATGGAAGGCGGGTCACTTCGGAGGAGAATGCCCGGTTCAAGAAAACGGGCGACAAGTCACTGTACGAGATGTGGTTTTTACACCCGGCATGACCGGGTTTAAAATACGGAAGGCAGGAAACACCCGGCTGAGTGTACAGGAATCTTGTTGGTAAAGATTTAGGAGGAAAGAAATGGCAGGCAAACAGAAGATCAGAATCAGACTAAAGGCTTACGATCACCAGCTAATCGACCAATCCGCCAACAAAATAGTTGAGACGGCCAAAAGGTCGGGAGCAATGATTTCAGGGCCGGTGCCCCTTCCCACAAAGAAGGAAATAATAACCATATTAAGGGCTCCCCATAAATACAAGGATGCCCGTGAACAATTTGAGATGAGGACCCATAAAAGGTTGATCGACATACTGCAGCCGACGCCCAAGACCATCGACGCATTGATGAGGTTGGATTTGCCGGCAGGTGTGGACATAGAGATCAAGCTTTAGACAAGGTCATGTTCGCCGAGGCGAACCAATAACCAAGGAGGTACCGAAAGGTGAAGAAATTCATACTGGGAAAGAAAATCGGCATGACGCAGGTGTTTACCGAAGAAGGTTTATCAATACCTGTGACCGCCGTTCAAGCCGGACCCGTCTCCGTCGTGCAAATCAAGACGTTAGAGCAGGACGGATATAGCGCTGTAAAGGTCGGCTATCTGGATATTAAGGAATCAAGGGCGACTAAGCCGTCAAAGGGCGAATACGAGAAAGCAGGCGTCGAACCAAAGAAATATCTAAAGGAATTCAGGGTTGACGAAACGGGCGATTTCGAAGTGGGGAAACAAATAGGTGTCGCCGACATGTTTTCCGAAGGTGATGTTATCGATGTCACCGGCATATCCAAAGGAAAAGGGTTCGCGGGAACAATTAAAAGATATAAAACAAGCCGTGGAAGAGAGACCCATGGTTCCCATTTTCACAGAAGACCCGGTTCCATGGGCGGAGCCTCGAACCCCAGCAAGGTGTTCAAAGGCAAAAAACTCCCCGGACATATGGGAACAGACAAGATAACCGTACAGAATCTGGAAGTGGTCAAAGTATACGGCGATAAAAACATACTGCTGGTTAAAGGCGCGGTGCCCGGCCCCAAGGGCGGCTTCCTCGTTATTAACGAAGCGGTCAAAGCGTAATGGAAGGAGGAAGTGCAATGCCTAATATAGATGTATATGATATGAACGGCAAGGTTGTGGAAAACATTGCTCTGGACGATAAGGTTTTCGGTATTGAAATAAATGAAACAGCAATGCACACTGCGGTTGTTACTTATCTTTCCAATGCAAGACAGGGTACGCAGTCGACAAAGACAAGAAGCGAAGTCAGAGGTGGAAAAGCAAGACCCTGGAGACAAAAAGGCACCGGTAGAGCCCGCCATGGCGGCACAGTCCAGCCCCAGTGGACCGGCGGTGGAGTCGCTTTCGCACCCAAGCCGAGAAGCTATAGGAAGAAAATGACTAAAAAGCTCAGACAGCTGGCGATGAAGTCCGCTCTTACAACCAAAGTGTCGGAAGGCGCCATGATGGTACTTGATAAATTGGAGCTTGATGAAATAAAAACAAAAAAAGCGGCGGAGATGCTGGCAAACCTCAAAGTGGCTGAATCGGCCCTTCTGGTAATGCCCGAAAGCAATGAGAATGTCATCAGATCCCTGGCGAACATTCCCGGTGTGAAAACAACGGTTGCCAACTCCATGAACGTTTATGATGTGATCAAATACGACAAACTCATAATGACCAGGGACGCCGTCGGCATGGTTGAGGAGGTTTACACGAAATGAAAAGACCTGAGGATATTATAATCAGACCTTATATAACTGAGAGAAGCAGCGACGACATGGCTGAAGGCAAATACACTTTCATAGTGGATTACAAAGCCACAAAACCCGAAGTCAGGGCGGCTGCTGAAAAACTGTTCAAGGTGAAAGTGCTTAAAGTCACCACTGCAAACCATCACGGCAAAATGAAGAGAATGGGAGTTCATCAGGGAAGGACATCCAAATTCAAAAAGGCTATTGTCAAAATAGACCAAAACCCCGCTCCCGTGGTTTATAAGGAAAAAGGCGGCAAAGAGAAGGCCATTAATAAAAAATACAAGACCAGCATTGAAGAATTCGGCGTAGGCCAGTAGGCTTTCGGGAAACAGGGAAAAGGAGTGAAAGACAATGCCAATTAAAAAATTTCGTCCTACAACACCGTCAAGAAGGTTCATGACAGTATCGACCTTCGAGGAAATAACGAAAACGGAACCTGAAAAGGCACTGACGGCTAAAAAGACAAAAAATTCAGGCAGGAATTCATATGGAAGAATCACTGTTAGGCATCAGGGTGGCGGAAACAGCACCAAATACAGGATAGTTGATTTCAAAAGGGATAAGGACGGTGTTCCGGGCAGGATAGCCGCAATCGAGTACGATCCCAACAGAAGCGCCAACATAGCACTGGTTAATTATGCCGACGGGGAGAAAAGATATATTCTCGCGCCGCATAAGATACAGGTGGGCGATGTGATAGAGTCCGGTCCCGACGCAGACATTAAAACGGGCAATGCGCTTCCATTGGCAAACATGCCGGTAGGTACCATTATCCACAATATAGAGCTCAAACCGGGAAAAGGCGGACAGATGGTCCGTTCAGCCGGAAACTTTGCACAGCTCATGGCCAAAGAGGGAACATTCGCCCAGGTTAGACTCCCTTCCGGCGAAGCAAGGATGGTGCATCTGACATGCAGGGCTACAATCGGCCAGGTCGGGAATATAGACTATGAAAACATTTCAATCGGTAAAGCCGGAAGAAAAAGACACATGGGAGTAAGACCCACGGTCAGAGGTTCGGTAATGAACCCGACGGACCATCCCCACGGCGGAGGCGAAGGCCGTTCACCCATAGGAATGCCCAGCCCGGTCACACCATGGGGCAAACCGACGCTCGGAGCTAAAACAAGGAAGAAAAATAAGACTTCCGATAAATATATTGTCAAGAGAAGAAACAGTAAGTAAAGGAGTACTTGAATGAGCAGATCAGTAAAAAAAGGCCCTTATATATTTCCGAAGCTTCTTCAGAGAGTGGAAGAGCTGAATGCAAGAAATGAGAAGAAGGTTTTGAAGACATGGTCGAGGACATCAACTATATTCCCGCAGATGGTCGGACATACGATAGCTGTCCACAACGGGAAAAAGCATGTTCCTGTATATATAACCGAAGACATGGTAGGTCACAAACTCGGTGAGTTCGTTCCCACAAGGATATTCAGAGGCCACGGCAAGAGGGGCGACAGGGTGACTACGGTTGAAAGAAGCGACAGGCCCGCTGCATCTGCAACGTCAGCGCCACAAGCTGAAGCCAAACCCGCAGAAGAACCGGCCAAGGAATCAGCGGACGAATAATCCGACGGCAGTGAAAGGAGAGAAAAATGGCTAAGAAAAAGGCGACCGTCGCCGAACTTCATGAAAACAGGGAAGAAGTGAAAGAAGAACTCGGCACAGTCAGAAGAAAATATCAAAAAGCTCCCCTGCTTACAAAAAAGGAAAAGAAAGCACTGGGTGTCGGCAGGGACCGGGGCAAGGCCAGCGCAAAGCACCTTAGAGTGCCGGCTACGAAAGCCAAGCTTGTCCTTGATTTAATCAGAGGAAAAAGCCTTGAAGAGGCGTATGCCATAGTGCGCAACACTCCAAGGGCCGCCAGTGAATATATAATGAAACTGCTGGAATCAGCCGAAGCGAACGCTGTGAACAATTTCGAGCTCGACTCTGAAAAACTCTATGTCGCAGAGGCTTATGCAGGGCAGGGAACAACTATTAAGAGGATAATGGCAAACGCCCGCGGTAGTGCGTCCAGGATAAGAAAGAGAACAAGCCACATAACGATCGTTCTCAAGGAAAAAGCGTAGGTTACAAGGAGGATATGTAATGGGACAAAAGGTTAATCCCCACGGTTTGAGAGTCGGAATCATAAAAGACTGGGACACCAAGTGGTACGCAAATAAGCGTGATTTTTCAGGTTACCTTATCGAAGACGACAAGGTGAGGAAATATATAAAGAAGAAGCTATATATAGCGGGAATTTCAAGAATCGAGATTGAAAGAGCCGCAAATAAAATCAAGCTTAACATACATGCTGCAAAACCCGGCCTTATCATAGGAAAAGGCGGAGCGGGAATAGAGCAGCTGAGAAAAGAGATTGAAAAGCTCACCGGTAAAAGCGTATTGGTGAACATCACCGAAATAAAGGATATTGACGCGTGTGCCCAGCTTGTGGCTGAGAACATAGCAGCCCAGCTTGAGAAGAGGATATCCTTCAGAAGAGCGATGAAGCAGGCGATGATGAGATCAATGAAAGCCGGAGCGCTTGGAATAAAGACCGCTTGCGCAGGAAGACTCGGAGGAGCCGAGATTGCAAGAAGTGAACATTATCACGAAGGAACAATTCCCCTTCAGACGCTGAGGGCAGATATCGACTACGGATTCACCGAAGCGCACACGACATACGGAATCATAGGCGTAAAAGTGTGGATCTACAAGGGAGAAATTCTTCCGGAGAAAAAAGTCAACACGGAAGGGGGAGAAGAATAATGTTAATGCCCAAAAGGGTTAAGTATAGAAGAGTGTTCAGAGGCAAGATGAAAGGTGTTGCAACAAGAGGCAACAAAGTAATCGACGGACAGTTCGGACTTGCGGCGATGGAGCACGGCTGGGTCAAAAGCAATCAGATTGAATCAGCCCGTATAGCGATGACCCATTATGTAAGAAGAGGTGGAAAGGTCTGGATAAAG
>CAZWVS010000067.1:4849-9402 GCA_964636935.1 uncultured Clostridiaceae bacterium | reverse complement strand
TAACCAAAGGAGAAAAAACAATTGGAGATTTCACATTGCTTTTTAAGGATAAAAAGGAACTGCAAAATCCCGACCTCTTTAAAATCTATTTATCACAAATAGCCTTATTCATAGTGAAAACCAAATTGGAAAATTCGCTTAGGCTAAACCAAAGAAGATTGCATACCTTGGCCGAATATGCTCCCATAGGATTTTTAACATGTAACAGTAAGGGTCGGATATTGTTTGCAAACAAAAAGCTTTTGGAACTAATCGACTCACCTTCTTATGAAGCAACAAAAAGCATTGATTTGTTTGAGTTGCCCGCACTAAAAAAAAGCGGGTTTTCAGCCAAATTGAAAGAATGCTTGAAACATGACAAACAAATGACATTTGAAATGCCATATAGAAGCATATGGGGTAAGGATGGCTGGTATAAGGTTCATATTAATACCAATAAGGAAAAAAACCGCATTATCGGTGCAAATATCATCATTGATGACATCTCGGCTGAAAAACTTAAGGAAGAAGAACTGCAAGAAAAGGTGAATAGGGATGCACTAACCCATGCATATAACAGACATGCGCTTGAAACAATCCTGTTTGAAAGACTGCAGGAAGCCAAAGACAGGAAGCTGGTAAGCTGCATTGTTTTGTTGGATATCGACGATTTCAAAAAAATCAATGATACATATGGACATGCCATCGGAGACAAAATTCTGCAGTATCTTTCGACAAGAGTAAAAGGGGAGCTTAGGAAAACGGATTTAATAGTAAGGACAGGCGGAGACGAGTTTTTGATTTATTTACATGATATAAAAGATAAAAAAAACGCCGAAGCTTTCATAAAACGTATTTTTGAGAAGATATCCGCCAATTACAGGATTGAAGAAATTTTAAATGAAAAAAAATATAGTCTGGATGTCGGATTCAGCATGGGGGCTGCGTTTTTCCCCAAACACGGCGAAGAGATAATAAATTTAATGGCGAAAGCCGACGAGGCACTATATCGGGCAAAATCGAAAGGAAAAGCCAACTACGTAATTGAAAAATGAACGCAATAGAAAATTCATCCGCCTTCTTACATATGCCCCTGTTTTTTTTAAGATTAACCCCCGGGGGTTAATCTTAAATTTCCGTTAGATAAAACATTAATTTAGCGTGTGTTCATCTTTCTAACGGAATATGATAATATTAATGTGGATATTGCCAATGAAAATTTTTAAAGAAGCGAAAAATGAGTTTGATTGAATGTCCTGAATGTAATAACCGTATTTCCGACAAGGCGATGGCCTGTCCATATTGCGGGTTGCCTTCGGAATTTTTGCAAACGGGAGAAGCCGATTACAAATATAATGCAAACGAAATTCTGCCAAAACCCGCTGAGTTGATTGAAAAATTACGTAATATGCTTGACTTGGATGAGTATATTCCGGAAGGGTCAAGGGAAAAAACCTTAGCAGAATATGAAGCTGTCGTCAACAGGCTGAAAAGTCCGCTTTATTCGAGCGGGCGGGTGGCGGACGAGGATGATAATCACAGCCTGCATGTATTGACGGATGAGTATTCCGAACTCGATAAAAGGCTTGATTGGCATAATAGAGATTTTATTGCTCGAAAACTGGTGGAATACAAGAAATATTTCGATACAATACTGGATAAGGTCGATAAGAACATTCTGCTGGATACGGATCAAAGGGTGGCGGTTTTAACAGATGAGGATTATTGCCTGCTTGTTGCGGGAGCGGGGTCAGGTAAAACCACAACCATGGCGGCAAAAACCAAGTTCCTGGTGGACAAGATGGGAGTGGATCCGGAAGATATCATAGTGATATCGTACACGAACAAGGCAATCGGCGAGTTAAAGGACAGGATCAATAAGAAGCTGGATATTCCGGTAAAGATCTGCACATTCCACAAATTCGCTTTCGACCTTATTAAAGCAAACACTTACGAAAGCCCGGAAGTGAATCTGTCCGCATACAGGTATATCTTCGAGATGCTGGAGAAAAAAATATATCGGGACAGGCGGTTCATGAAAACGCTCGTCCTGTTTCTCGGTTTCTATTTCGACCTTCCCGAGAATGTTTTCGAATATGAAAATCTTGAACAGTATCACATGTATAAGGCGAAACAGACCTACCAGACGCTAAAAAGCAATCTCGATGAATACACAAAGAGGGTAAGCGATTTGAGGAGCAAGAAGAAAAGGACTATCACAGGTGAATTCCTAAGATCGGTACAGGAAGTGCAGATAGCGAATTTCCTCTATATGCACAATATCGATTATGAGTACGAGAAGGTTTACGACTACCCGATTATGGGTGCGACTAAGAAATATACTCCTGATTTTTTCATAAGCCAGGGTGAAAATGAGGCATATATAGAACATTATGCACTGACGCAGTCCTATAAGAACAATATTTTCACAAAAGAACAAATTCAGAAATACCGGAATGAAATACAAACAAAAAGAAAAATCCATAAACATTATAAAACGGAGCTTGTTGAAACATGGGCGGGATACAATGACGGCAAAAACATAATGGTTCACCTAAAAGAAGAACTGACAAAAAGGGGATTTTTCCTAAAACAGCGGGACACGAAAGAAGTCTATAAAAAAATCGTGGAAACCAGCAAGGACAAATATGTTTACAAGCTGATCATATTTCTGACTGAATTTATCAATCTGTATAAAACAAACGGCTACAACGAGGCGGGTTTTGATATGTTGCGAAAAAGAACCGACAACCCACGGACGCTGATGTTTTTGGATATAGCTGAAAAAGTTTTCGGGCACTATCAGGAGCAACTTAAAAAGAAAAACCAGATAGATTTCGCCGATATGATAAATGACGCCAACTACCTGCTTGATGAAATAGCCAAACAGAACAAGAAGCTGAAATACAAGTATATAATAATCGATGAGTTCCAGGATATAGCGAAACAACGGTTCAACCTAACCAGAAAGCTCGCGGATGTGACCGATGCTAAAGTGGTGGCCGTGGGGGATGACTGGCAGTCCATATTTGCGTTCGCCGGTTCCGATATAACCTTGTTCACAAGATTTCGGGAGCTTATGGACGGTGGCAAGGAACTGAAAATCCGAAAGACATACAGGAACGCCCAGCAGCTCATAGACATAGCAGGTGGCTTTGTCCAAAAAAACAGCCAGCAGCTTAGAAAGAGGCTGGTCTCGGGAAAAAGCATAAAAAACCCAATAGTGATCGGAACTTTCAACGACACTGTAAAGATGTGGATAAATTTAAGCGCATTGGTCGTTGACACCATCGGACGGATACAAAAAGTTCATGGTAAAAAGACCCGCATATTGCTTCTGGGAAGGTATAATTTCGATTTGTACAAGTTATTGAACACCGATAAGTTCCGTTTATACGGGAAATATTTGAAATGCATCGAATACCCGGAAGCGAAGCTTGAATTCATGACCGTCCACAGCGCTAAGGGGCTAGGCTATGACAATGTCATTATCATCAACGCCTTCGAGGGCAGATACGGATTTCCCTGCCAGATAGAAGACGACCCCATCATGAAGCTTGTTGTTAGGGATGACGACAGTATCGAATATGCGGAGGAGAGAAGGCTTTTTTATGTGGCTTTGACAAGGACGAAAAACAGGGTGTACATATGTGCGCCCAGAAGCAAACCTTCAAGGTTTCTTATTGAGATAATAAAGGATTTTAAAATCCCGCATCCCAAGAATCTAAACATGAATCCGGTGGACCATTTCGATTTGAGATGTCCGGCATGCAACTTTCCACTGAAATATGAATACAACAAAAGCTACGGTCTCGGTTTATACATATGCACCAATGAACCCGAAATATGCGATTTTATGACCAATGATAAAAGGCACAGACATGACATTTTCAAATGCGACAGATGCACTGACGGATATATGATAGTGAAAAGAAACAGGGAAAACGGCGAGCCGTTTTATGGCTGCACCAACTATCACAATGACGAAAATCCGTGCAAGCACGCAATCGCGATAAACAAATTTAAGATTAACCCCCGGGGGTAAATCTTAAAAATACGTGAGATATAATACATTAGAGTAAAGGTGTTATTGTGATTATCATTAGGGAACTGGAAGATTCTGATTTAAAAGAAGCGATAAAGCTCAGAATGTTGTGCTGGCCGGAAGTTCTGGCTGGGTTGTCGGACAATGAGTTGGACATGGACGAACAGTTCAGGTTTTGGTACCACTGGATGCATCATTCCGTTGAAAACAACGATGTAAGGGTTTTACTGGGGGCTTTTGAAGACGGTACTTTGCTTGGTGCGGCTTTTGCTAGTTTTACCGAAAAAGAAGATTCGGAAAAGGGTGTCGAGATTAATGGTTTGTGGGTTCATCCAAAAATGAGGGGTAGAGGGGTTTCACTGATATTAATGACAAAAATACTTGAATATTATAAGATGCTGGGGATGGAAGAAGTAATTATCTACAATTACCATAGCGCCCCATCAAACAAATTCTACAGGAAGTTCGGTGCGAAGATCCATAAGACAGAGTTTCAAATGAAGGAGAAATTGCCAACAGACATATTTAA
>CAZWVS010000067.1:3842-4839 GCA_964636935.1 uncultured Clostridiaceae bacterium | reverse complement strand
TTGGTCTTATAAAAAAAAGCCTTGAAAAATATTTAAAATGATGTGGTTTAACCTATGCGACACATAAGAAAACTAAGCAAAATTTAAGATTTACCCCCGGGGGTTAATCTTAAAAAAGTTATACCGCCAGTAAAAATAAGGCGAAAAATTAAACCGACAGTCTATTTACAAAATATGTAAACGATATAAAATTGTTCCATGAGCACTAAGAAAAGAAAGTTATTCACAGATGGAATATATCATGTTTACAACAGGGCGGTTAAGAAAAGCATGTTGTTCAGGGAAAACTCTGATTACGACTATTTTTTTAATCGGATATGCCTTTATAAAAAGAGGTTTGAATTCTCCGTATATGCCGTCTGCCTCATGGGTAATCACTTTCACATATTGTTGAGGGATAACGGTCTGCAACTATCAAATATAATGGACTCGATAGAATGCTCATATGCTAAGCGGTATTCAAGAAAATACGACCATAGCGGATATGTGTTTGAAAGTCGGTTTAAAAGCAATCCGATAATTGATGAAAGAGGTTTTTTGAAGCTATATAGATATGTAATACGAAATCCAGTTGCAGCCGGAATAAGTGATAGTGTTTCGGGTTATGAATGGGTGACGCCGGATCCCGATTGGGACAGATACGGCATAGTGGATTTTGAATATGTAAACGAAGTATTCACTAAAACATGTAAAGCTTCACATTTTGAATATATTGATTCAAATGTCGACGATTTATGGACGGACGAAATTGAAATACAAAGATTGGATGACAAAGATGCATATGAGCTTTTCATTAACATATCAGATCATATAGAACAAGCAAATGAAAGGAATATTAACATAAGCAAATCAGAAAAACTGGGTAGGGTAATAAGGATTTCAATCGATAGGGGGGTAACATACAAACAGCTGAACAAATTCACCGGACTAACATATTATAAGCTTAGAAAACTAAAAATAATTTAAGATTTACCCCCGGGGGTTAATCTTAAAAATG
>CAZWVS010000067.1:0-3832 GCA_964636935.1 uncultured Clostridiaceae bacterium | reverse complement strand
TCCTGATGTCTGTAAATAAGCGCTATATTTGAAACCTTTTAAAAGATCTCGTGAAAGACAGTGAGGGAATTGGTTTAAATTTGATGAGAAGATTAATACTAAAACATTTAGAAAACTAAAAATAATTTAAGATTTACCCCCGGGGGTTAATCTTAAAAATGGTATATAATGGTGGGGGATGGTTACAGGGAGGTGCTTATGGACAGACCAAATATAGTATTTATTTTCGCAGACCAGATGAGGGGAAGCGCAATGGGTTGTGCCGGTGAAAATGTCCGGACCCCTAATCTGGATAAATTCGCATCAGAGGGAACCAGGTACACAAGGGCTGTTTCCAATACTCCGGTTTGCAGCCCCGCCCGGGCTTCAATAATGACGGGACTTCACACCCTCTCCCACGGGTTGGTGAACAATGACAAGGAAATAGGGACGGGCTTAAACACATTGGCCGGTTGCCTGACCGAAAATGGATACGACTGCGGCTACATAGGAAAATGGCATATGGGGCCGCCGGACAGGGGGGCGTTCATTCCTCCAGGCCCGAAAAGGCTGGGATTTGATGATTTCTGGGCTTCCTACAACTGCAACCACAGATATTTCGATGGATACTATTACCTTGACGATGATCCTGAAGCAAAATGGATTGACGGATATGAACCTATCGGCCAGGCACATATGGCATCTGAATACATAAAAAAGAAAAGCAAACAGGACAACCCCTTTTGCATGTTCCTGTCTTTCGGACCTCCGCATTGCCCTTATAGGGAAGTGCCAAAAGAATATCTGGATATGTACCCTGAGGATAGTATTAAGCTCAAGCCTAACACCCCTGCACATGCAGACAAATCCATAATTGCCGGATATTATGCACATATAACAGCACTGGACGAATGTTTCGGGAGGATTATGGAAACCATCGACGAGGCAGGACTGCAAGAAGACACTCTTGTCATATTCACAAGCGATCATGGCGATATGCTGTTCAGCCAGGACAGAGGATGGAAATGCAAGCCATGGGCGGAATCTGTAATAATTCCGTTCCTTGTGCGCTGGCCGGAAAAAGTTCCCAAAGGATGCACATCGGGAAGTTTGATAAGCCTGGTGGATGTAATGCCGACATTATTGGGAATGACAGGTGTTGAGATTCCCGAAGGGGTACAGGGCAGGGACATGTCGGGTCTGCTATGTGGAAGCGAAGACAACCTTCAGAAATCGGTTTTTATAAATTATCCGGTCAGTCCCAAAAGGTTCTCCTTTGATGAATGGCGAGGTATTATAACGGAGAGACATACATATGCAAGGTTCAAAGACAGGTCCTGGATTCTGTATGACGACGAAAACGACCCGAATCAGTTGGAAAACATGGCTGGTTCGATTGAACATGAAGCCATCGAGAGTTCACTTGACGAAGAACTGACATTGTGGTTGGAAAGGCTTGAAGATCCCTTCGAACCCACCGACATCGTAGCTGAAAAATATTACAAAGGATCCATAGACGGTGTGATGCCCTATTATCAGAATGATATTATCTCTTCTGTTATGGAAAAAAGAAAACAAGAGCGCGAAAAAGCGGAAAAGCTCTAGTGGTTTATTGGTATTATCATATAGGCTAAATTACAGCGATGGACAAAAACTGATATATTTACCATTATGAATGTGAGGATATGAACGACAATGGAATATAACAAGAGAATTTTTAGCACTAACGAGTTCTTTGTGATTTTAAAGGATGCTTTTGGAAGCATGAAATATATGCGCATTTCAAGGAAAAAGAAACTGCTCGATGAAAATTTCACCCATAGGATAATGCTCTGCGTGACCGAGGTGAACGGATGCCGGGCGTGTTCGTATTTTCATACCGAACTTGCGCTTAAGGATGGTATGTCAGATGAAGAGATAACCTCAATACTAAGCGGCAGTTTGGAAGAGATACCACCCGGTGAGGGTGCAGGCTTGTTTTTTGTACAGCATTACGCAGACAAGCAGGGGCAATATGACAAAGAAGCCTGGAACAGGCTTGTTGAAGAATACGGAATAGAAAAAGCCAGGGCTATACTCGCATCCGCCAGGATGATAATGATGGGCAACGTATACGGGATTGCTTACAGGTGTCTTGCTAACCGCTTGAAGGGAAAGGCGGTTGAAGGGAGTAGCCCTCTAAGTGAGTTGGGCATTCTTTTGGGAAGCATAGTCCTGATTCCTGCAGCACTTATAAACATCTTGTTAAATAAGATTTACAAGAAAAATCCTAAAGGGAGGGAATAATATGAGACAGGTGATTCTTATAATGGTGGACACCCAGCGCAAGGACATGCTGGGTTGTTATAATAAAGAGAAGGATATGCACACACCCAATCTGGACAAACTCGCATCCAAGGGACTCAGATACGAACGTGCATATACATGCCAGCCTGTTTGCGGGCCGGCCCGTTCGTCAATATTCACCGGAACATATCCCCACACAAACGGGATGTTGGCAAACAGCATGTTTCTAAACCATGGGGTGAAAACCGTCGGGCAGAGACTGACGTCAAAAGGCATACACTGCGGTTATATCGGTAAGTGGCATCTTGATGGGGGGGACTATTTCGGCAACGGTATCTGCCCTGAAGGATGGGATCCGGATTATTGGTATGACATGAGAATATACCTTGACGAAATGTCCGACGAAGACAGGTGCAGGTCAAGGCAGTTTAAAACTGCTATCAAGGAAGGTGTCACTCCGGATTTCACATTTGCCCATAAATGCAGCAACAAAGCCATTGACTTCCTCGAAAAACATGGAAACGATGAATTTTTCCTGACGGTTTCATATGACGAGCCTCATCATCCGTTTCTGACACCGAAGAACTATTTTGACTATTTCAAAGACAAAAACCATACCCAGTATGGCAATATTGAAGATGATTTTCAAGACAAGCCCGAGCATATAAGGATATGGGCCAAAAGCACGAGCAATATTGATTATTCCGCTTACAAGCTTCTGGGATGCAATTCCTTTGTGGATACTGAAATAGGCAGGGTGCTGAAAAAAATATATGAGGCGGTGCCTGACGCCCTGGTAATTTACACATCTGATCATGGGGATGCGCTGGGCGCGCACGGGATAACAAACAAAGGTCCGGCAATGTACGAAGAAATAACAAATATTCCGCTCATATTATATAAAAAGGATTCAAAAATCGGGGGCAAGGTCAACAAAACACCGGTATCCCATATTGACATAGTTCCCACAATTCTTGAACATTGCGGAATCGATGTTCCGGACAGTCTGGAGGGGATAAGCCTGCTGGAAAACCTTTCACAACCGGAAAAGAAAATAAATGAATATGGTTTTATGGAATTCACAAGATATGAAATTGATCATGACGGGTTCGGCGGATACCAGCCGATAAGGGCGGTCACCGACGGCAGGTATAAGCTAATAGTCAATCTGCTGACCTCTGACGAGTTGTACGATACCGAAGATGATCCCGGTGAGATGAACAACCTGATAAACAAGGAAAATTTCGCAAAAACAAGGAACAGGCTGCATGACGCCATGTTAAATCGCATGAACGAAACCCGTGACCCATTCAGAGGGTATTACTGGGAAAAAAGATCATGGAGAAAAGATGCGCGGCCTGCAACATGGGATTACACCGGAATGACAAGACAACGTCATACAGAGGAGGATGAAACCAATCAGCTTGACTACATGACCGGGTTGCCTGTAACGGAATTAACGCGGGTAAAAGGAAAGCTTGATAAATTCAAAAAATGACGATTGCTGAAAAACATAACAATTAGAATACTAAAAACTTTTTAAGATTAACCCCCGGGGGTTAATCTT
>CAZWVS010000066.1:0-9543 GCA_964636935.1 uncultured Clostridiaceae bacterium | reverse complement strand
ATAACAAGAAATATAATAGGGGAGGCCATGTTTTTAGAGGAAGGTTCGAAAGCGATCCGGTTTGCAGCAACAATTACAGTCTCGCATTATCGATATATATTCACAACAACCCCAAAGATGTTATGGGTTACAGGGGAAAGGAAGAATATTTCTATTTTTCATCTTATGGCATTTATGCAGAAAACAGGGATGATATATTGGGATTGGTCGATACAAAATATGTCTTGAATTTAATGTTATGCAAAGAGGAATATGAAGCAAGGAAAAGATATCTAAATCTTTGTAAAAAGCAAAATCTCAACAGCAGCGCGAAGAATATTATTGAAGCATTGTTAAAAGGAGAAATGCGGATATCAGCTAATGATATTCAATAAAATAAACTAAACTAATTTTCCATTATACATAGTGTTTGTATGTCGTCGTGTTTTGATTTCCTAAAATTTCACATAATAAAATTTTACAACAATCATAAATTTATGGTCAGCCAGTTATCTACAAATCAAATTGACAAATGCATCTAAAAACCAGATATCAAACAACAATATAGTTGATTTTTTGCAACATGCAAATTTTGTTTGAATCAAAAACTCGTACTGATTGTTGCTCATTGTATTCTATATAATCTAACCTGTTCCCATTTTCTCGCATTTTTTTCATTATCGTACCTGTCCCCGTAAAATAGAGCTTAACCCATTTGATTAGAATACTGTGGAGTCTTGATGTATAATGTGAATGGGTGAGGTGTTATGAGTAAAAAACCAAATATTTTGTTCATTTTGGCAGATGACCTTGGATGGGTCGATTTGGGTTGCATGGGTAGTGTGTTCTATGAAACACCAAATATTGACAAACTAGCTTCAGAGGGTGCTTTATTTAAAAATGCTTATGCGTCCTGTCCTGTGTGCTCACCAACAAGAGCCAGTATTTTAACGGGTAAATATCCGGCAAGGACAGGAATAACAAATTTCATCGGGGGAAATGCAAAGGGGTACTTAATAGGTTCACCTTATACAGATCATATAGATAAAAATGAAAAAACACTGGCAGATGAGCTTAAAAATGGTGGATATGACACATGTCATGTCGGGAAATGGCATCTTGCCGGAAGATATGACCGTTCGGATTCTTTTAAAAGGAGCCATTATCCCGATAAACATGGATTCGACGTTAATATTGCAGGTTTTGAAGCCGGCATGCCTCATAATGGATATTTTGCGCCATGGGAGTTAAAAAACATAGAAGAAGGGAAAGAAGGGGAATACCTTCCGGACAGAATAACCGACGAAGCAATAAAACTAATAAAAAGCAAAGGGGATAAACCTTTCTTCTTAAATTTATGGTATTACCTTGTTCACATCCCGCTGGAAGCGAAAAAAGAATATGTGGAATATTTTCAAAAAAAGAAGGAATACCTGTCCCTTGACAAGGAAACGGAGTTTGAAGAGGGCGACTTTTTCCCGTGTGAGCATAAAAAAGATAAAAAAATACTAAGAAGGTTAATTCAATCGGATTGTACATATGCCGCAATGGTAAAAAGCCTTGATGAAAATATTGGAAGGGTTATAAAGGCACTTAAAGAAACGGGTCAGTACGATGAAACAGTTATCTTTTTCACATCAGACAACGGAGGGCTTTCAACAGCTGAAGGGTCTCCAACGTGCAATAAACCTCTAAGCGAAGGGAAAGGATGGATGTATGACGGCGGGGTCAGGGAGCCGCTCATAATTAAATGGAAGGATAAAATAAAACCGGGGACAGGTATGGACGAAATAACAATTAGTATGGACTTGTATCCCACGATGCTGGAAATGGCTGGTATTGAAAGCAAAAAAGATCATGACGGATTAAGTCTTTGTCCTATTTTAGAGGGGGAAAGGGAGAAAATGGACAGAAAGGCGATTTTTTGGCACTATCCACACTATCCAAATCAAGGTGGCACACCCGGTTCCGCAATTAGAATGGGCAAATATAAATTGATTGAATTTTATGAAACCGGGAATTATGAATTGTACAATCTGGAGGAGGATCCGGGTGAAAAAAACAATTTGATTAATGAGTTGAATAGTGTCTCGGAAGAAATGATTGACTTGTTGGAAAAGTGGAAAATTGACGTGAAGGCTAAAATACCTGAAAGAAATAATGATTTTGTACCATGGAGTGACAATCATTCAGAACTTATATGAAAAACTTTAATGAAAGGAAGAAAAATGACAAAAAAAGTACCTGCAAGAGAAGAGGCGATGGAGCTTCTAAAAAAGTACAATGAAAGCGAGTCGCTTATAAATCATGCGCTTGCCGTAGAAGGGGTAATGAGATATTTTGCCAAGTATTATGATGAAGATGTGGAAAAGTGGGGTGTTATCGGTCTTATTCACGACCTTGATTATGAGAAATTCCCCGAACTGCACTGTGAAAAAACTAAAGAGATTTTGGAATCTCAGGGATGGCCTGAAGATTACATCTATTCGGTAACGAGCCATGGATACGGAATTTGCACCGATAATGAACCTACACATATCATGGAAAAGACATTATATACCATTGATGAACTTACCGGGCTTATTACGGCAACTGCACTTATGCGGCCGAGTAAAAGCCTTTTTGATCTCAAAGTAAAATCCGTTATGAAGAAATGGAAACAAAAGAGTTTTGCGGCAGGTGTTAACCGTGAATTGATATCACAAGGCGCAGAAAAGATGGGAATGGAACTCAACGAAGTGATTTCAAAGACAATAGAGGGCATGAAGACCGTTGCAGATGATATAGGTTTAAGAGGAAATGTTAAATAAGGATGCAAAAAAAGTATGAAGAACAGTCTTCAAAAGAACCCGGAGACAAACACACGCGAAAATAGAAATGATGGTATTAAATCGTTTCTGAGCAAAACAAGCATTTTTGTTTCCGAATCAACCAGGGGCGTGGGGAAATATATTCTAGGTAAAATGCTAACTAGCATTATTATTGGCATACTTTCTTTTGTTGTTTTCAGATTACTTGATGTAAAACCCCCTTTCATCCTGGCATTGATATTGGGGATATCGAATTTAGTACCGCTATTCGGCCCATGGGTAGGCCTGCTCATATGTGCCCTAATCGTTGTTTTCATAAATCCGATACATGCCTTATACACTACAATCACAGCTCTTTTGCTTCAAATAGCCGAACAGTTCTTCTTATTGCCTCTTATTGTTGGGAAAAGCATTGATATTAAACCCTTGCTTATATTTTTAATTCTTTTTGGAGGAAGCATTGTCTTTGGTTTCTGGGGTGTTGTTCTAGCAGTACCCCTTGCTGTGATAATAAGGATATGGTACGAGGTTTTTATTAGAAAACAAGAGAAATAATTTTATTGAAAAGGCAAAGTCGCTATGTTAATATATTATAGCCGGCCGAAGTGGTGGAATTGGCAGACGCGCTGGATTCAAAATCCTGTGGAGTTATCTCCGTGCGGGTTCGACTCCCGCCTTCGGCACCATGACATTTAGCAGGGAAAGCCGATAGCTTTTGTTATCGGCTTTTCCAATGTTAAATATTTATTGAGGGAGGGGTAATGGAACCTGACAATAAGAAACCAATAAAAAGCATCGCCGTCATATCCGATCCACAAATCGATTTTACAAATGATACCGGAGAAACAAAAATACTAAAGCGTTGCTTTGAATACATAAAAACAGACGTATTGGCCATATGCGGGGATATAACGGAAAATGCAATGCCGGAGGAATGGAACGAATTTTTCATGTCGGTGAAAAAGCAAAGAGGAATCAGCAATATCATGCTGGTGACCGGAAATATGGACAGGACATTCCAGGCTGCCGGGAAAAAGATTTTTTTCGATGCATATGAAAGGTTTGCCTCGATAAACATTGACAAACTATATTTTGCCCGTGAGATGGGAAATTGCGTTTTTATAGGCATAGCACCTGAACGTGATCAGGAAGATACCATATCCACAGCACAATTGAATTTTCTGGAAAGCAATATTGGAAAAGCTGCAAAATCGGATATTCCGGCGTTTGTCCTCAGCCATTATCTGCTTCGGGATACAATCGATATAAATTGGGAACATGCCGCACTAGGTGAAGAAAGCAAAAAAATAAGAGATATTCTTGAAAAACATAACGGAAAAGTCCTTTTCTTTTCAGGCCACATACATCGCGGATTGATAAAAGAAGAAGGAGGAAGCGTGATAACAATAAAAAATGTAACATATGCGAGTACGCCTTCAATCTGCAAACCTGATACCGAACATTACAACGCGGACAACAACGAAGCGGGGACAGGTTTCATTGTTGAAATTGAAAACTCACATGTCAGAATCAGGGGATATGATTTTTTAAATGATGAATATTTAAGCGCGTTTAATTGGTCGGTTTAAATGTAAAACATAAATACAACAATTAAATTTCTGCATCTCATTCCGATATATCATACCTATCCCCACGATATATCATACCTGTCCCCACTATATATCATACCTGTCCTCACAATCGTCGTCATACCTGTCCCCGCAGTTAGCTTTATTTTGCAAACCTGTCCCCGAGGTTGACAATGAATATATATGAAAATATAATATTGAAAGTGTCAATGACCGTTTTGGCATCTGTGGAAACCTGACGCGCTTGAACACGGCCCGATAAGGAAAAAGCGTTAAAAAAAGTTTTCGTTAAAAACGGATTATGTGCCCGGTGAATTGACTCTGCGCCTTAACAGGCGCTGTTTTAATAATTTGAAGGAGCGGACTATGATTTTCAACAAAGAAATGGAGTGCATGGACAGGGATGAGATGACGGCTTTGCAAACCCAAAGATTGACGAATATAGTCCGTTATGCCTATGAAAATGTTCCTTTCTACAAAAACAAATTCGATGAAATCGGTCTATTGCCTGAAGATATTAAAGAGCTGGAAGACATTGAAAAAATACCTTTTACAACAAAAGATGATTTAAGGGACAATTATCCTTTTGAAATGTTCGCTGTCCCCATGAAGGGAATCGTTGAATTGCACGCGTCCAGCGGCACCACCGGCAAACCCGTGGTCGTGGGATATACTAAAAAGGATATGGACGACTGGTCGGAAGCCGTCGCGAGACTTGCCGCATGCGCCGGTGTGACAGCTGACGACACGGCCCAAATCGCCTTCGGATATGGGATGTTCACCGGGGGGTTCGGGCTGCATTACGGCCTGCAGAAACTCGGTGCCACAGTTGTTCCGGCTTCAAGCGGCAACAGTGAACGGCAGATCATGTATATGCAGGATTTTAAAACAACGGTCTTGATATCGACACCGTCATATGCCCTATATCTGTCCGAAGTGTGTGAAGACATGGGTGTCGATCCCAAAAGCCTTGGTTTGAAAACGGGATTGTTCGGAGGCGAAGGGCACAGCGATGAGTTAACGGCTGAAATTGAAAAAAGATGGGGTATAAAAGATACCGAAAACTACGGCATGACCGAAATAACGGGGCCCGGGGTGTCAGGTGAATGCATTTTTAAAAAAGGGATGCACATAAATGAAGACATGTTCCTGCCTGAAATTATTGATGTAAATACGCAAAAAAGCCTTGGGTACGGTGAAAAAGGTGAAATGGCGCTCACAACCCTTGTAAAAGAGGGAATTCCTATGCTGCGATTCCGTACGAAAGACATAACGATACTGGATGGTTCACGATGCGAATGCGGGAGAACAAACGCCAGGATGCACAAAATAATCGGAAGAACCGATGACATGATAATAATAAAAGGGGTAAACGTATTTCCTTCGCAAATCGAATCCGTGCTGATGAAGTTTGCAGACACAGCCCCTTATTATCAGATTGTTTTAAAAAGCAAGGGATATATGGACATGATGGAGATTCAGGTTGAAGTGGCGGACGGGGGAATACTTGACAGCTATAGGAAGCTTGAAGAGTTTGAAAACAGGATAAGGCATGATCTGAGGACAGTGCTTCAAATAGACGCAAAAGTAAAACTTGTAGAACCCCGCTCGATAGAGCGGACTGCGGGAAAGTCAAAAAGAGTGATTGACCTTAGGGACAAGAAACAATTTTAAAGAGGTAAGCGAATGAAAAAACTAATGTTGGGAAATGAAGCGGTCGCACGAGGTGTATATGAAGCCGGCGCCACAGTAGCTTCATCATATCCCGGAACACCAAGTACGGAAATAACGGAGAACATAGCAAAGTACGACGAGATTTATTCAGAATGGGCACCCAATGAAAAAGTCGCCCTTGAAGTAGCTTCGGGAGCAGCCATCGCCGGGGCAAGGGCATTTGCAGCGATGAAGCATGTCGGGTTGAATGTAGCTGCGGACCCGCTTTTCACAATGTCCTATATCGGTGTAAACGGAGGCCTGGTGATAGCGGTGGCCGACGACCCGGGCATGCACAGTTCCCAAAATGAGCAGGACAGCAGGCATTATGCTAAAGCTTCAAAGGTCGTCATGCTTGAACCTTCGGATTCACAGGAGGCAAAAGACTTCACCATAGAGGCTTTCGATATAAGCGAGAAATACGATACACCGGTAATCATACGCCTTTCTACAAGGATAAGTCACTCGCAAAGCCTTGTGGAGCTCGGAGAAAGGAAAAGCATCGAACTTAAGGAATACACCAAAGACCCGGCAAAAAACGTCATGATGCCTGCAATGGGGCGCAAAAGGCACATAATAGTGGAAGAGAGAATAAAAAAGCTTACTGAAGTTTCAGATTCGTGTAGCTTCAATAAAATTGAAATACGGGACACTTCCTTAGGGATTATTTCCAGTGGCATAGCATACCAGTATGCGAAAGAAGTCTTTCCCGAAGCGTCTTTTCTTAAAATAGGGATGCCGTATCCACTGCCGGACAAGATGATTTTGGAATTTGCATCCAAAGTTCACAAAATAATAGTTATCGAAGAACTTGATCCGATTATTGAGGAGCATTGCAAGGCTTTGGGTATCATGACGACGGGTAAAAACAAACTTCCTTTATGCGGTGAGTACAGCGCGGATTTAATAAGGGGAAAACTGCTCGGCGCAAATAAAGAGAAGTACGAGATTGACAGCGGGGAACTGCCGGTAAGACCTCCGGTGATGTGCGCCGGATGCCCTCACAGGGGCTTGTTTCACGCCGTGAACAAACTTAACTTGATAGTGACGGGGGATATCGGGTGTTATACGCTGGGAGCGCTTCCGCCCCTTAACGCCCTTGACACATGCATATGCATGGGGGCCGGGTTCACCGCGGCGCATGGATTCAATAAAGCCCGAGGGGACGAATTCGCAAAAAAGGTGATCGGCGTCATGGGCGATTCAACATTCACCCATTCAGGCGTTACAGGTCTAATCGACATTGTTTACAATAAAGGGGTCAGCACTGTGCTGGTTCTGGACAATTCTATTACAGGAATGACCGGGCATCAAAACAACCCTGTTAACGGATTCACAATAAAAGGTGAGCCCACCAGGAATGTGGATATAGAGAAAATGGCATATGCAATAGGATTTGAACGGGTGAGAAAAGTCGACCCGTTCGATGTCGACAACACTGTCAAAGTCCTTAGGGAGGAAACCCGGACTGCGGAGCCTTCCCTAATCATTGTTCAAAGACCCTGCGCCCTTTTGAAAACCGTGAATTATTCAGGGATTGTCAATGTTGATTATGATAAATGCAAAAGATGCATGATGTGCATGAAAATCGGTTGTCCTGCAATCTCGGATGTTGACGGCAAGATAGTCATCGATGAAACACAGTGTGTGGGATGTGAGCTTTGCATTAATGTGTGTAAATTCGACGCAATGCATAAGGAGGACAATTAAATGGGAGTCAAATCTATAATGATAGTGGGTGTGGGCGGTCAGGGAACCCTCCTTGCCAGCAGAATAATCGGCAACGCGCTTTTGTCACAAGGGTATGATATTAAAATGTCGGAAGTTCACGGCATGGCGCAACGCGGCGGCAGTGTGGTTACTTACGTAAAATACGGCGAAAAGGTTTTTTCGCCTATAGTTGAAACCGGCGATGCCGATATAATTATGGCTTTTGTACAGTTGGAAGGGGCCAGGTGGCTTCAGTATCTAAAAAAAGACGGCATAATAATCATCAACACACAAAAAGTCAATCCCATGCCAGTCATAACGGGCCAGACGTCGTACCCTGAGGATATTATTGCCAAAATCAGTGAAAAAGTAAAAAATTTCATTTCTTTTGACGCTCTTGACCTCGCGAAAAAAGCCGGCACATCAAAAGCTGTCAATGTTGTTCTGATAGGCGCAATGGCGGCACGGATGGACATTAAAAAGGACGTGTGGTTGAAATCCATCGAAGAAACGGTGAAACCTGCGTTCATAGATATGAACAAAAAGGCATTCGAGCTCGGGTATAGGGCAAACAGCTAATAAAAAAAGAAAAAGCGGGCAACCGCTTTTTTTTTTACCTTCACTCAAACGGGGACAGGTACGGGAAATGGAAATGGGGACAGGTACGGGAAATGGAAATGGGGACAGGCATGAAAAAATGTGGAAACGGGGACAGGTATGAAGAAATGCGATAAATTCGGGAATGCAGGCATGAATAGGCCTGTTGAGGCCGATTTCATTGATTTTTTATAGTCCTCGGTGTAGAATAGTTTAATAGACCAGCTCAATTTTAATAAAATCAACCGGAGGGGGATATGGCGTTATCCAGAGAACAGTGGGAATACGAAAAGAAAAGACTCGAGAAAATATACGGGTTGATTATATCCAATATTGAAAATCTTGAAAGAAAAGTAAAGGAAAATGTGTCGCGCATAAAAGACTCAAACAAGGAAATGTGGAGTTCCGGAAAAAGCTTTCATTATGATTTTGACGACATTGTTGAAAACCTGTCCCTGCTTGACGGGGTTTATTCCGATATAATGAGGCATGAGAACATACTTCTTCAGCTTAGGAAAATGTACCTTTTGCAAAAAAGTGCATATTTTGGGCGATTTGATTTCATTGAAGACGGATATGACGAAAAAGAAGAAATATATATAGGGACTTCGACTCTCGAAGGGGACAGGTCTGATATTCTGGTGTATGACTGGCGCGCAGCGATTTCAAGCATGTTTTATGAAAGCGAAATCGGAAGGGCCGGTTTCGACAGCCCTTCGGGAAGAATTGAAGGGGAGATAACCCTAAAGCGGCAGTACAGGATATTTAGGGATGAAATCATCTCGATGTTCGAGTCTTCACTGGTGATCGACGATGAAATCCTTCAGAACGTCCTCAGCGAAAGCAAAAACTCGAGAATGGGCACGATAGTGGCCAGCATTCAAAAAGAGCAGAACAAGGCAATCAGGGACGATGAGCACAAAATCATATTCGTCGACGGACCCGCCGGAAGCGGAAAAACATCGATAGCGCTACATAGGGCTGCATGGCTGCTATATAAAAACCGTGGGAAGATGAATGCGCGCAACATAATTGTTTTTTCCCCCAACGACATATTCAACGACTATATATCCGAGGTGCTTCCGAACCTCGGCGAGGAAAACCTTATAATGTCGACATTCATGAAGCTGGCGGAATCGTATCTG
>CAZWVS010000065.1:0-9787 GCA_964636935.1 uncultured Clostridiaceae bacterium | reverse complement strand
ATAAGCACACTTGAGGAAAAATCCCTGGGATGCGTCCAAAAGGGCGGCAGAGGCCTTGTGACCGGTGTATTGGGATACGGGGAGTCGGCGGGGGGAAAGACAGGCCTTCTTGTTCTTGAGGGTCCGGGCAACGACATTGTAGCCCAGACAGCCCTTGCGGCCGCCGGCGCTCAGATCATTATTTTCACAACGGGGAGGGGGACACCGCTGGGTGGGCCGGTTCCCACTGTGAAAGTGTCTTCAAACACCGAATTATATAACAAGAAGGGAAACTGGATGGATTTCGACGCGGGGAGACTGCTTGAAAAATCCGATTTGGAAGAAATCGGAAAGGAATTCCTGGAATATGTCATAAATACGGCATCGGGGCAAAAAACCGCGAACGAGACAAACGGATACAGGGAGATTGCCATATTCAAGGACGGGGTCACTCTGTAGCAGGCCGTATGACAAAAGCAAAGGCGGTTTTATGAAAAACAGGAATATCACGCTGAATACACCTTTAAGGGCGGTGGAAATCCTCACTGTCGCCGTCTTGCTCATATGCGCCCTTTTGCTGGGTGTGATGATAAATACCGAACTGTTCGGATTTGCCATTGTACAGGATGTTTCGATGCAGGAAACGCTTTTTGAAGGGGAAAGGCTTTTCATAAGCAAAACGGCATACACGCGCAATATGCCCGAACGGGGTGACATTGTTGTTTTTTTACATGGCGAACCGACCGGGAGATTCCTTGCCAGGATCTCCACAACGCTGATAGACTTGGTTTCGGATAAAAAAAACCCCGCACGCAAAAACAGATATGTCAAACGGGTCATAGGACTTCCCGGAGACAGGATAAAAGTCGCAGACGGACATATATATGTTAACGGCGCCATCACCGTAGAGGAATATGTTTACGGTGAAACAAGTCCGCACAGGATTTCCGGAGGGGTGGTGGTTCCGGAGGACAGCATATTCGTCATGGGGGACAACAGGCCGGATAGTTTCGACAGCAGGCAGTTCGGGTTTGTGGGGATGTCAAGCATTGAGGGAAGAGCCGTGTTCAGGTTCGCACCTCTAAAAAAGTTCACGGTTTTTCGGAAATGAAATCCGTAATGCTTTTAGCATGATTAAAAAAATGATAATCATTCGATTATATTATATAATGTCCCGAGATAATGCTCCGGGCGGCACGGGAAATTCTAATGCCGGTTCAAATCCGCCCGGTGGAGGAACCGGTTGAAAAGGGGAGCCATATGTTTCTTGGGCTTGGGATAGACACGGGGGGCACTTACACGGACGCGGTAATATATGATTTTGAAAAAGGTTCAATAGAAGCATCCGCAAAATCCGTCACGGATAAAAACAATCTGGTTGAAAGCATAACAAATGCGCTGGACGGCCTTCCTGAGGGGTTTTACGAAAATATAAAAGCCGTATCCCTCTCAACCACGCTGGCTACGAACGCATGCGTGGAAGGCAAAGGGGGGAGGTCGAAACTGATTCTCATAGGTTGCGATGAAAAAATAGTAAGATTGTACGGGGCGGAATACGGCCTGCCGGATTTCGAAGATATAATTTTCCTAAAAGGCGGACACGACCAAAAGGGGAATGTCATATCGGAACCCGACTGGGATCATCTGCATAATGAGGTGGAGAAGTGCAGGCATAGGACCGACTCCTTCGCAGTGGTTGAAATCTGGGGGATGAACAACAGCGATTTTGAAAAAAAGACAAAAATGCTGATACGCGACCGGACCGGCGGGAATGTTGTGTGCGGCCATGAACTCACCGCCAAAATAAACCTTTTGAAAAGAGCCGCAAGCGCGCTGCTCAACGCCCAGCTCATACCGCTCATAACCGGGTTTCTGGAAGCAATTAAAAAGAGCCTGATATCAAGGGGTATAAATGCGCCCATAGCAATCGTAAGGGGTGACGGAAGCCTGATGCAGGAATCCTTTGCAGCCGAGCACCCGGTGGAAACCGTTTTGTGCGGACCGGCCGCCAGCGTCGAGGGGGGCATCAATCTGACAGGCGAAAAAAACTGCATCGTTGTGGACATGGGGGGCACGACCAGCGACATGGCCATAGTTAAAGACCATATGCCCAAACTGGCGGACGAAGGCGCGGTTGTGGGGAAATGGCGGACCGGGACCCATTCAATGATGATAGACACCATCGGCCTGGGAGGGGACAGCAGGATAAGTTTCGACAGGAACGCGAACCTCGTAATTGGACCGGAAAGGTCCATGCCCATTTGCATGGCCGCTTCAAAATGGCCCGTTATAAAGGAATGCCTGAACAGGATACTGAAGGAAAAAAGGAAGTACTATTTCCCCTTGTGCGAATTCATGTATATCTCAGGGGATATGGATAATCGGGAAAATTACAACACCGCTGAAACCGAGCTGTTGGAAATGTTGAAAAGCGGCCCTATCGACATTGAGACCTTAACCCGTAAATTCGGCGACACGACGATGGCCCGGTTTGAAGAAGGCCTGTACAAACAGGGAATGATTATGAGGATAGGTCTGACGCCCACGGACCTTATGCATGTGAACGGCGATTTTGTTAAATTTGATGCGGATGCGGCATCCGCAGGGGCCGGATGCCTTGCGAACCAGGTGGATATGACGGTCAGCAGGTTGATTGCATTGGTTTATGGGAATTTGCGCGAAAGACTTTTTTTGAACATAGCAAAGGTGCTGATAGAAGATGAGGATCAGTCTTTGATAAAAGAGGGAATGAATTCACAGCTGACGGACGTGCTTTTAAACGGATTCAGAAAAGCAATGGATGTCGAAAACGGCAACGGACATGCATTTTTGAACACTTTCAACACCGGTTACACGCTTGTCGGGATAGGCGCCCCCGTACATGTCTTCCTGCCTGAAGTCGCCAAAGCGATGGGAACCGGCTGTGTCATACCCGAATATGCGCATGTGGCTAATGCGGCGGGGGCGATAACAGCAAATATAAGAACTGTGAAAACAGTGCGGATTGTTCCGGAGTACACCCCTTCGGGAATTTCCGGGTACAATCTGTTTTCCCAAAAAGGCGGAAGCTGTTTCAAGGACTATGAAGAAGCCTTGAATGCGGCTGCAAGAAAAGCTGAAGAGGAAGCTGCTGAGTCGGCCCGGGCCAGAGGGGCGTACAGCATATCCGTGAAAGTCGAAATATATGAAAACAAAGCCGATGTCCCCATAGCTTTCGCTGAAGGGTTCGAGCCTGAAGACCGGGATGATAAAACACCGGAAACGGACAGTTTCCTTGTAGAAACCCTCGTAACGGCCACAGCTTTGGGAAAACCCGCATGGGAAGGCATAAAAACTTCATAGGTTCAGGGTCAATTCGTTGACACCGGGTTTCAAATCCCGTATATCGGAAGGATCCCTTGTGTTTTCAAAGCGGCCCGGGACATTTCCGGGAAGCTTTACAACAATATGAAGCGTATCCTTGTCGACGCGCTTCCAGGATGAGGATATTTCACCTTCATCCAAATATCTAGAAGCCCCGGCCCGGTCCAATCCCGCCGGGAAATACGGTTTGATGCACACCGACTTAAAACCGGGTTCGGCAGGGATGATGCCGGCAAGATGGGAGTAGAACCATGTTGTGGCGGCGCCGTACATGTGATGGTTCCTGGATCTTGAGTCAAGCTCCCAGTCTTCGTATAGGGAGGTCGCGCCGTTTTTGATCCAATACCCCCAGGAAGGGTAACCGTCGGTTGAAATGATGCCGTATGCAGTGTCCTCATATCCGTACCGGCAAAGCGTTTCCAATATGTATCTTGTGCCCAGTATCCCGGTCCACAGGCGGCCGTTCCTGACGTTTATTATATTGTTATTTAAACAGGCTGCGGTCATAGGCGCGATTTTTTCGGGAGCCAGACCGAATGCCAGGGGAAGTATGTTGGGTGTCTGACGGTAAGCCGAGCCGGGGGCGGCGCTGTATGTCCCCGTATCGGAATCCAGATATTTTTCGTTAAAAGCTTTCCTTATATTCCCGGACAGTTCCCGCCATTCTGCCGCATCATTCCTTTTGCCCAGAAGTCTAGCGAATTCAGCCATGTCTGAAGCCATTTTGAAATAGTAAGCAGTCGATTCAAGGTGTTGTTCTTCAGACAGGGTCCCGCATTCGCTCCTGTCTTCACCGACGGGGGGGAGCCAGTCGCCAAGACCGCTTTTTATTATATATGACTGTGCGGTGGAGGTCAGGTAACCCATATAACGGACCAGGTTGGGATAATGTTTTTCTATGACTTGTCCATCTCCGTAAAACCGATGCAGCAGCCGGGGTATTTCAAAATATGCGTAATCCCAGGCGGGGAGGGCTTTTCGGGCGGCTTCCCAGCCGAATCCGGAATCGCTGTAACCCCATCCCGGGGAGGGCACTATCGGTGGGATTTCACCGTTTGCGGCTTGAGAGTCCGCAAAATCGTCAAGCCACCGGGAATACAGGGCGCTTACGTCAAAATTGTACATAGCCATTGAAGCGGTGAGCCGGGCGTCGCCCGTCCCGCCGTTTTTCTCATATATAGGCGTATCCGTGGGGACGTGATGAAGATTTGAAAGAAGGGCTCTTTTGGAGTTTTCATTTATTTTTTCCAAGAGCGGGCTACCACATGAAAAATCACCGGATTTTTTTACTTTGTTGTGATAGACAAAGGCCTTCAATTCGATTATGTCCACCTGCGGATCCGCGCAGATTTCAATATATCTGAACCCCTTATAGGAGAATAAAGGTTCGAATGCGACTTCCTTTCCGTCTTTGAAGATGTATTTATCCATTTGAAGCGTTCCGCTGACATTGCCGTATGCCGAATCGACCCGCCGGTCTTTGGAGAGTTTCTCCCCGTAATGGACGGTCATCACCGAACCGCTTTCACCCCTTGCCCGCACAATGGCGTTTCCGGCGATATTCTCGTCAAAAGCATAGAGGGTTACGCCGGGTGCGGTTTGCTCTTTCATCGAGAATGTGATTTCGCGAATAGGTTCGATATCCGGTGAATTTTGAAAAAGAAGCCGGCCTTCCGGGGAAGGAGCAGACATAGAAGGTGTCCAATCATCCGATATGAAGCCGGGGGCGTTCCAACCCGGATACTCGAAATTGGCATCGTATGTCTCCCCGTTGTAAAGGCAGTCATACCTTATGGGTCCGTAGGCATGCAACCATCCGGAATCTGAAAAAACAAATTCGCTTGATCCGTCTTCGCAGCTGATTTCAAGCTGGAGGATGAATTTACGCACCTTGTCCCAAGGGGGGTTGTGCCAGCCCCATGTGTTCGGGGTTTTCATAGCCGAACGGGAACGGCCCAGGCACACTCCGACGGTATGGGCGCCTTTGTCAAGGGGCATATCTATTTCAATCCGGTTGACATAGACGGATTTCCTGTTATCCGAGTATCTCGGGTTTAATAGCGAATCGTCCACCCGCCGGCCGTCAATGTAGACGACATGGGCGCCCAACGCTGAAATTTTCAACACTGACGAAGAGGATTTCCCGTTCAATTCAAAGTCTTTTCTAAAATATGGAACCGGGGTTTCCTCAAGGGATGCGGTTATCCATTTCGCCTCATTATTAAAAATCATGATCGAGTCCTCGCTTTTATTTTGAATTTTACGAATATATTGTATACTAATAGGGATGTTATTAAAGTAAGATATATGAAAAAAGGAGAAAAATGGGCGGAAAGAAGAAAATACTTGATATATTCAACCGGAGCAATTCACAAAGTCCTGCCTATTGGAAGGGGAACCCGCACAAGGACGCCCTTGAGATATATTGCGACTATTTTGATGTAAAGGACGAAGAGGGGCTGTCCCGTGTTTTGGGGGACGACCTCAGATGGCGCCATGCCGAAACCGCATACAGGCATCCCGAAGGCAGGCCCATTTTCGACTGTACTTTGGGCATACCTAAAAAAAGCCACGGACAGGCCGGATATTTCGCAGACTGTGAAGATGTGTCCGAAGTCGACTTGTTCCCCTGGCCGGACACGGCTCATCTTGATTTTACAGAGTACAGGAAGAAGGCTGTAAGGGCCCGTGATGAGGGGCTGGCCTTTTTCGGAGGCTTCTGGAGCCCGTATTTCCACATTGTCGCCGATTTTTTCGGAATGGAGAACTATTTTATAAAGATGTACGAAAACCCCGCCGTGGTGGAGGCCGTCACCGGGCATGTGGTGGATTTTTACTGCGAGGCGAACAGCATGGTCTTTGATGAAATGGGGGATATGATTGACGCCTTTTTCTTTGGAAACGATTTCGGGACGCAACTCGATCTTTTCATCAGCCCGGGGATGTTCGGGAAATTCGTGCTTCCGGGAATACGGCGGCTGGTTCAAACCGTGAAAAAATACAATAAGCCCGTGATGCTCCATTCATGCGGATCGATAACCAAAGCCATACCGATGATAATTGAAGCAGGAGTCGACGGAATACACCCCATACAGGCGGGCGCCGCCGACATGGAAGCCGAAAAGCTGGTTTCAAGATTTGGAAAAGACCTGGTTTTCATGGGAGGGGTGGACACCCAGGACCTGCTGCCCTTCGGCTCTCCCGAAGAAATCGATGAAGAGGTGAAAAGGCTTATTGACATCTTCGGACCGAATTATATAATTTCCCCAAGCCATGAAGCGCTTCTCCCGAATGTATCCCCTGAAAACCTGATTGCCATGACAAATGCGGCAAAAGGCGAAAAACGGGTATGAATATAATATGGCTGTTGAAATGACTCCGCAAGGTTATATATTAAAACGATTGGATATATTCAAATGAACATGGAACCGGGAAAATTCTATAAAATGAAAATAGCCAGGATAACAAAACACGGGGCCTATCTTGACGCGGGCACGGGCAGCGACTCCGACGACATATTGCTGCCCGGCGCACAGATACCGGAAAGCGCGGGACCCGGGGACGAGCTGGAGGTCTTTATCTACAGGGATTCCGAGGACAGGCTTATTTCGACTGTAAATAAACCTTTATTGTCACTGGGGGAGTGCGGGGTACTCACCGTGGCGCAAACCACAAGGATAGGCGCGTTTCTGGACTGGGGGCTTGAGAAGGATTTATTCATTCCCTTTGACGCCCAGAGGGGTAAGATCCATGCAGGCGACAAGCTGTTTGTAGGCGTCTATACCGATAAAAGCGGAAGACTGTGCGCCACCATGGATGTGTACGACATGCTTTCGGCGGATTCGGAATATGAAAGGAATGCCAATGTGACGGGGACCGTCCACGGCATAAACGACCGTATCGGGGCCTTTGTGGCCGTCGACGACAAGTACCACGGGCTCATACCCAAAGACGATTTGATCAGACCCCTCGAATATTGTGAAAAGGTTGAAGCAAGGGTGAAGGAGCGCAGAAGCGACGGCAAGCTGATCCTGAGCTTGAGAAACCCCGCATATAAGGCAATCGAACCGGACTCCGAAGCAATCATCAGGGAATTGAAAAAAAACGACGGCTTCATACCGTATCATGATAAAAGCAGCCCGGAAGCAATCAAGAAGAAATTCCATATGAGCAAATCGGCTTTTAAAAGGGCGGTTGGCAGACTGTATAGGGACGACAGGATCAAGATTGAAAAAGACGGGATTTCACTAAAGGATAAACAGAAGTGACAATGAAAGGAAATAGGGGAACACATATTTTAAAAGATAGAAAATCGTTTGGAGGCGTCAAATATTTAAAGGGCATGGGAAAAATGAAATTCGCATCCGCCCTCATACTTGCATGTGTCATGATTCTCACATCGCCTCTGTCGACGGTATCCGCCGAGACGGCCGATTTGTCATATGGGCTTGAAGCCGACAAGCTGAAATCATTGGATCTTTTCAAAGGGACGGACATAGGTTATGAGCTGGACAGGACAGCCAACAGGATTGAGGCGGGAATCATGCTTGTCAGGCTGCTTGGCAAAGAGGCCGAAGCGTTGGGAGGGGAATTTGAACACCCGTTTACAGACGTGCCGGAATGGGCGGCGGGGTATGTGGGTTATTTGTACGAAAACGGACTGACAAAAGGCATAAGCGAAGATTCCTTCGCGCCCTTCATGGCAATTGACGCAAAATCATACCTGACATTCATCCTAAGGTCTTTGGGGTATTCAGAGGATGCGGATGATTTCACATGGGACAAAGCCGTGGAAGACGCACACGGACTCGGGATATTGTCTTCAGTCGAAAAAACGCAACTTGAAAGCCGGGGGTTCAACAGGGGTTTAATGGCCGCGATGTCATATAACGCAGTGAACTCTGTTTTAAAAGACAAGGATTTCACTCTTGCGGCAAAGCTCATAAAAGAGGGAAGCATATCCGAAACGACGGTTGAAGAAGGTAATTTCCAGGTTGCGCAGCCACCTGAAAAAATATATTTGCCGTATCTGGAAAAAGGCGGGTATCTACCTTATATAAAGGGTCTCGATATAAGCACGGCCCTGATAGAGTTAAGAAAAGCCGGAGCGGTGTCGGTAGATATTGAATATGAATATGACGAGATTGTAAAAGAGGGTGTTGTGTTGTCCCAGGATTATACGCCTTATCTGGAAAGTCCTGAAAATTTCGAAACCTCGGTTGTGGTGAGTCTCGGGCCTTCACAGCTTTATCATGAGGAGCTGATGGAGATCTGTGAAGAAAAGGGCTGGGACGAAGAAGTCGTCCCGTATGTGATTTCAGCCGCTAAATACATTATTAAAAACACCGCAATGAACAGTTACGAAGTGTTCAACAGACTCAGAAGCAATATTAACAAGATTATAATTCAGGACAGTGAAACATCGGCAGGGATGAGTTATGCGGCCGTTTATGACGCCACAAAGGAATATCTTTCGATAAACAGGTATGTTTTAAGCGAAAAACTCGTGCTGCACGAGATAGTGCACGCCTTGAGCATGACAGACCTTGCGGGCAAGGTCGGATTTCATGAGTTGAGTCCGAACAGCAGAAGGGTGACGGAGGCATACACCGCCTACATAGCGGATTCATCTGTAAATGATTCAGGCGGGATGTTGAACAGTTTTTCCGTGGGCGGCAAGGAAATAGTTTTCGGCGGGGCCGTTTATTTTTGTGACGGACCGGGTAATTTCGTCTTGGGCGTCTATGAGCCTTTATTCATTCTTGCAGGTGAAACCGGCATAGAGCTCATGTTTTTCGGAGACATTAACAAATATAGCAGGGAAGTGCTATCTTTCAATGAAAAATACGGAGAGCGCAAATGGAGCGAGCTTTGGGGACTGGCCGGGAACTTTCTTTCAGAGACAGAAAACAAAACCGTTGAAGAGAAAAGGGAAATGGCGCAGGACTATTATTCATACCTTGACACAATCATTGAATGCCTGTGGATGGATTTGAATCAAGCTCAAGGCGATGCCGAATTGTTATCGGGTTTTGAAGACAAACTAAAAAACATAAAGCGCGCATTCCCTCTGGGCACCAATGGATACAGGGATAAGATAGCGGAGCTGGAGAAAGCATTGGTCCGATATTCAAGTGAATTTGAAATGGAAACGGAGATAGGCAGGCCTGGATACTGGAGAGCACCGGATTTCCATGGAATGTCTTCACTTGAGACATACAATTCACTTGTCATACTGGCCGGAGCAAGAGCTACGGGATATATGGCTGTCGAATCGGATTTGGAACAGGGTTTATGCGAAGGGGTGCTGTATAAAGATCCGGACAATCCCGAAGCCGAGCCTCTGCCGGTTGAACCGGATGATGAACTAAAGCTTGGGGGCGAGTACATAATAATGATTCCGGCAATGCCGGTTACAGAGGGATATACGCTGATGAGGGACATT
>CAZWVS010000064.1:1307-9848 GCA_964636935.1 uncultured Clostridiaceae bacterium | reverse complement strand
CTTCCCATAGGCAGCATAGTTGCCAAGGAATTCAAGAACGACACCGAATATAAATATGTCCCCTCCGACGCAATGCCTGACGGCTGGATGGGTGTTGATATCGGTTCACTAACAATCGAAAAATATTCAAAAGCAATCAAAAAGGCCAAGACTATAATATGGAACGGCCCCATGGGTGTATTTGAATTCGAAAATTTCGCAAAAGGAACAAGCGAAATAGCCAGGGCGGTATCGGAATCAGGAGCCGTGTCAATAATAGGCGGCGGCGACAGCGCGGCGGCCATAGAGCTTCTGGGGTTTGCGGACAAAGTGACCCACATATCTACGGGAGGCGGAGCAGCGCTTGAATTCCTCGAAGGGAAGGTTTTGCCCGGAATAGACGCCCTCCTTGACAAACATCCCAAAAAAAAGGTCATAGCTGGAAATTGGAAAATGAACAAGACCCCTTCTGAAACCGGCGAGTTCATTAAAGCCCTGGCCAAAAGGGTCGAGAATGTGGAAGATACGGTAATTTGCGCAGTGCCCTATATCTGCCTTTGCAAGGCGATTGAAGCGGCCAAAGGAACCGATATCCTGATAGCGGCGCAAAACATGCACTGGGAGGATTCCGGAGCCTATACCGGAGAAGTTTCGGCTCCCATGCTGGTCGATATGGGTGTAAGACATGTCATAATAGGCCATTCGGAAAGAAGGGAATATTTCGCTGAAAACAACTGCACGGTCAACAATAAAGTGCATTCAGCCTTCAAATACGGGATGACCCCGATAATATGCGTAGGGGAATCTCTCGATCAAAGGGAGCTCGGAGTTACTGAAGACAGGGTGAAATACCAGGTCAAGATAGCCTTGAACGGACTTTCGGCCGAACAGGTTTCAAAGGCCATCATCGCGTATGAACCGATCTGGGCCATAGGCACGGGGAAAACAGCCTCGAAAGAACAGGCAAACGAGGTGTGTTCGATAATCAGGAAGACGGTAGAAGAGCTTTACTCGAAAGAAACGGCAAGACTGCTGGTGATACAGTACGGCGGAAGTGTAAAACCCGGTAATGCTTCCGAATTGTTCAACATGCCCGACATAGACGGCGGTCTGGTCGGCGGAGCCAGTTTGAAGCTTGAGGATTTCGAAGCAATAGTGAAATATGACGGGTAAATGGTGTAACAAATGAAAAACAAGCCTTTGGCATTACTGATACTGGACGGTTACGGATTAAACGAGAACACTTACGGAAACGCCGTTTTCCAGGCGGACACGCCCAATATTGACAGCTATATGAAGCAGTATCCCAATTCAAAGCTGTCCGCCAGCGGACTCGATGTGGGTTTGCCTGAAGGACAAATGGGGAATTCGGAAGTGGGACACACGAATATAGGCGCAGGCAGGGTCGTATATCAGGACCTCACAAAAATAACCAAGTCCATAAAGGACGGGGACTTCTTTGAAAAGAAAGAGTTTCTGGACGCGGTTGAAAATTGTAAAAAGAACGATACCTCCCTTCATCTCATGGGGTTGCTTTCGGACGGGGGGGTGCACAGCCACATAACCCATTTGTACGCTTTGCTCGACCTTGCCAAAAAGGAGGGACTTGAAAAAGTATACATACACTGCTTCTTCGACGGCAGGGACGTCCCGCCGGACAGCTCGATAAATTACATCAGGGAGCTGGAGCGGAAGATAGATGAAAAAGGTGTAGGCGAGATTGCAACCATCATGGGACGGTTTTACGCAATGGACAGGGACACTATGTGGCCCCGTGTGGAAAAAGCCTATAAAGCGATGGTGGAAGGCGAAGGGGACAAGGCGGAAACTGCCGAGGAAGGGGTTTTGAAATCCTACGAAAAAAAGGTTTTCGACGAATTCGTGGTTCCCTGTGTAATTGAAAAAGACGGCAAACCTGTCGCAACAATAAGTGAAAACGATTCCATAATATTCTTTAATTTCAGACCCGACAGGGCCCGCGAAATCACCCGGACGTTCATAGACATCGATTTTTCGGAGTTCGTCAGACCCGGGGGATATTTCCCGGTGCACTTCGTCTGCATGTCCCAATACGACGAAACCTTTGAAAACGTGGACATTGTTTTCAAAAACGACGATCTTTCAAACACATTCGGGGAAATCACAAGCAAAAAGGGATTGAAACAACTGAGAATCGCAGAGACAACCAAATACGCCCATGTGACTTTCTTCTTCAACGGGGGCGGTGAAAAGGTTTATCCGGGTGAAGACCGTGTTTTGATAAAAACACCCGAGGTTGACACATTTGACCAGAAACCTGAAATGAGCGCCTATGAAGTCGCCGACGAGGCTGTTAAAAGAATAAAATCGGGGAAATACGATATCATCATTTTGAATTTTGCAAACTGCGACATGGTGGGGCACACCGGAGTGATCCCTGCTGCCATCAAGGCGGTTGAAGCCGTAGATGACTGCCTGGGCAAGGTGGTTGACGCCATACGGGAAAGCAGGGGGACGGCACTTGTCACAGCCGATCACGGGAATGCGGATGAAATGCTCACACCCGACGGAAAGATCATAACGGCCCACTCGACAAACCCTGTGCCTTTCATAGTCATCGGCGAAGGGGATGTGAAAGTAAGGGAAGGCAGGCTTGCGGACCTTGCCCCTACGATGCTTAAGATACTGGACATGGAAAAACCCGTTGAAATGACGGGTGAGTCATTGATTGTTGAATAGAACCGCAAGGTTCTGCAAATAAGAAAAACGGAGGTTGGTATTATAATGAAACAATATCTTGAAATCGAAAGTGTATTCGCACGTGAAATAATGGATTCAAGAGGGAATCCCACACTTGAAGTCGAAGTAATCGTGGAAGGCGGCTTCATGGGAAGGGCCGCAGTGCCCTCAGGCGCTTCCACAGGTGCGTTCGAAGCCGTTGAGCTGAGGGACGGGGACAAGGACAGGTATCTCGGCAAAGGCGTCTCCAAAGCCGTTGCAAATGTAAACGACATGATCGCCCCGGAAATCGAAGGGCAGAATGTTCTTGACCAGGTATACATAGACAGGCTGATGATAGAGCTTGACGGAACACCGAACAAGGGCAATCTGGGCGCGAACGCCATGCTCGGCGTATCCCTGGCGGTCGCAAAAGCCGCTGCCGAGACACTCGGGCTGTCGTTGTATCAGTACATAGGCGGAACAAACGCAAAAAAACTCCCCGTTCCCATGATGAACATCATAAACGGAGGGAAACATGCCGACAATTCCGTAAGCTGCCAGGAATTCATGATCATGCCCGTAGGCGCGGAATCGTTCAAGGAAGCTCTTAGATGGTGTGCTGAAGTTTTCCATAACCTCAAAAAGGTTCTAAAGGCCAAAGGTTACAGCACTGCTGTAGGCGACGAAGGGGGATTCGCTCCAAATTTGAAGTCGGACGAAGAAGCTCTCCAGGTGATAGTTGAAGCTATTGAATCCGCAGGCTATGAACCCGGAAGCCAGTTTATGATAGCAATGGATCCGGCCGCAACGGAAATGTATGAGGAAGCCAAGGCCAACGGCGCCGAAGGTTCATATTATTTCTGGAAGACGGACAAGATGTTCACTGTTGAAGAGATGGTTGATTTCTGGGAAGGCCTGGTTGACAAATATCCGATCATATCGATCGAAGACGGCTTGGCCGAAGAAGACTGGGAAGGCTGGAAGCTCATGACGGAAAGACTCGGTTCGAGAATCCAGCTTGTAGGCGACGATCTTTTCGTAACAAACACCGAAAGATTGAAAAAGGGTATCGACATGGGTGTCACCAATTCGATATTGATAAAAGTCAATCAGATCGGAACACTTACTGAAACCCTGGAAGCAATTGAAATGGCGAACAGGGCCGGTTTTACAGCCGTCACATCCCACAGGTCGGGTGAAACGGAAGATACTACCATAGCGGATATCGCCGTCGCCACAAACTCCGGCCAGATAAAAACGGGAGCCCCTTCGAGAACAGACAGGGTTGCAAAATACAACCAGCTTCTGAGAATCGAGGAAGAGCTTGGTGAAATAGCCGTATATCCCGGGATGGACGCTTTTTTCAACCTTAAATGACAGATTGGTCAAAACCCGCCGTCCTTTAAAGGGACGGCAGGTTCCTGACAAAGGCTGAACTTGCATAATTGCTTTATGCTGTGCTATAATCATTACCGCTGGTTTGAATACGGCATATAGAGAAAATGATGGAGGTGCTTAGATGGGCACACTGGCTATAATAGTAGGAATATTACAGGTGATACTCGCAATAGCGATAGTTGCAGTGGTACTTTTGCAGTCGGGCAAGGCGGCCGGACTTTCAGGAAGCATTGCAGGGGGAGCGGAGACGTTTTTCGGCAAGAACAAGGGACGCACAATAGATTCACTCTTGTCTAAATATACGACTTACATTGCGATAGGCTTCATGGTGACTTCGATAATGTTGTATCTGCTTTTGAAATAACAGGTAATATTAAAATAAAAAAAGAGGCCCGGGCCTCTTTTTTTTTATGACGTGAAATTTTTGACAGCTTCTTTTAACGAACTCGGATCTTCGGTATAGGCAACAAGTTTTATCGGTTTGTTCAAATCCAGGCTGAATATGCCCATGATTGATTTGGCGTCGATTACATATCTTCCGGAGACCAGGTCGATGTCATAATTGAAACCGGTCACTATATCGACAAAATCCTTCACTTCGCTTATTGAATTGAATTTGATATCTATTTCATGTTTCATAGTTATCACCCTTTCTTATGTATCTGTAGATGATTGTAAATAAATAAGAATGCATTGTCAAATTGTTATCATCGGTTAAGCCGGCCGATGAAGCATTGACATCATATCGGTAAAAACATGAATCCGACAACCGTAGCGACACCGGGCTACAAAAAACGGTTAAGCAAATGCATGAAAACAAAATTGAATCGGGCAAACAATAATTTATTTGATATAATTAGGAAGTGTTGGACAACATGGGGTTTTGGATACAAAATCGGTACAGCCGTACAGATATTGAAATAAAAGGGACCAACGTGTTTTAATATTTTAACCATTATGGAAGCTAAGAAATAATATGAGGTGATTAAAATGATATACACTATTGAGAATGATTTCATCAAAGTTGATGTCGACAGCACGGGCGCGGAACTGAAAAGCATAAAATGCATCGACGACGAAATGGACCTTGAATATTTATGGCAGCTTGATCCTGCGATATGGGAAAGACAGGCGCCGCTTCTTTTCCCGGTGATCGGAAGATTGAAAGACGGTGAATATGTTTTTGAAAACAACACCTATGAAATGCAGATACACGGGTTTGCCCGATTTGCGGAATTTGAAGTCAAATCATCGGCCCAAGATGAAATCGTTTTAAAAACCCGAAGCAACAATGAAACCCTGAAGGAATACCCTTTTGAATTCGAGCTTGAAATCGGATATAAGCTTGACGGTTATGCAATAATAAAAAGTCATACGGCGACCAATAAAAGCGATAAGACGATGTATTACGAAATAGGCGGGCATGAGGGCTACAACATAGCGCTGATGTCAGGCGAGCGAATGGAGGACTATTTTATCAGTTTCCCGGGCATGAAATCTATTGAGACCTATACATCCGACGATGATGTGATGATGAACAGGGAAAAGAAGGAAGTGGAACTTGAAAACGGCAAGCTCTACCTATCACCTGAAGTTTTTAAAAACGACGCGCTCATAATCGATGAATTTGAACAAAGGCGGGTCATTCTTGAAAACGATAAGAACGACCGGACCGTTGAAGTGGAATTCGATGATTTCAAATACCTGGGCCTATGGACAAAATACATGAGGGGGAATTACATTTGCATCGAACCGTGGTCATCCCTTCCGGATTGCAATTATCTTGGAAAAGAGCTTGAAAACAAAAAAGACATACGCCGGCTCCCCCCTGGAAACAGCGAAACATTGAAATATAAAATTATCATAGGATAGGTGCGAAATGATTTTTGACAATATTAAAAACATTGATTGTTACAAGGGAATGTCTGAAAAAATGGACAAGGCGTTCGAATACGTCAAAACCCTTGCAGGAAACGGCGAGGATTACAGGGAAGGCAGGCATAACATTGACGGCGATGATGTTTTTGCCGTGTCGTCGGAATACGAAACCGGTTCTGAATCCGAAAAGCGGTTGGAAGCCCACAAGAAATACATCGACGTGCAGTTCATGTTCGAAGGAAACGAAAAAATAAAGACAGGAAACGTCGGGGGCATTTCAACGCAAACCGAATACGATAGCGACAATGACGTGTATTTTGCAAAATGCGAAACAAACTGTGAGTTGACAATGGGGAAATTTGATTTTGCCGTGTTTTTCCCGACAGACATGCACAAGCCGGGTATCGCATTCAACGGAACCGGTGAAAGAGTTAGGAAAGTGGTTGTGAAGGTAAGTGTATAGCGGATTGATAAAACAAATGCAAAAAGCGAAAAAAATTGTTTTTTTCACAGGGGCCGGTATTTCAACTGAAAGCGGAATACCCGATTTCAGATCGGCTGACGGCCTTTATTCTGAAGATGAATTCAATGGAGCCAGGCCTGAACAAATTCTGAGCCGGAGTCATTTTTACAAAAATCCGGAAACTTTCTACAAGTATTACTTCGCCAGGATAATCCACGCAAAAGCAAAACCCAATCCGGGACACATTGCTATGAGCAATTTGGAAAAAATGGGATATGAGACGACGGTGGTCACCCAGAACATCGACGGGTTGCATGAAAAGGCGGGCAGTACGAACGTACTCGAGCTACACGGAACCGTTTTTAGGAACGTGTGCACGGGTTGCCTGCAAGAGTATGACATAAACCATGTGACAAGAAACCGTCCCGAAATCCCAAAATGCGAAAAATGCGGCTCTTTGATAAGGCCCTGCGTCACCCTTTATGAAGAAGCGCTGGACGAGGAAACCTATTTGAAGGCATATGACGCAATCGTAAACTCGGATGTGTTGATAGCTGTGGGAAGCAGCCTTGCGGTTTATCCCGCAGCCGGACTTTTGGAATATTTCACAGGCGACGCTTTTGTCATAATAAATAAAACAGCAACTCCTTATGACAATAAAGCCGATTTCGTTTTCAGGGAAAGCTCCGGTTCGGCGCTTACCCGAATCATCAGGGAACTCAAAGATGAGTGATGGAATTTTAAAAAGCGATATCAGGTATATAAAAGGCGTAGGGCCTAAACGCGCGGAGTATTTTTCAAGCCTCGGGGTGGACACGGTAAACGACCTTATTCAATATTTCCCCAGGGATTATGAAGACCGTTCAGTTGTAAAAAAAATCAATCGACTCGAAGGTGGCGAAAAAGCCACCGTGGAAGGGGTCGTATCGAATATCCAAAGCAGGAGGATAAGACGCGGCCTGCATATTTTAAAGGCGTCGGCAAGGGATGACACCGGTCATATGGGCATAGTCTGGTTCAATCAGGAATACTACCACAAGAAATTGAAACAAGGCGGAAGATTTTATTTTTACGGGAAGGTCGACAAAAAAGACATACCGGAAATGACAAATCCGGTTTTTTCAGATAACTTCAACGATTTCGCAGTCATAGTGCCGGTCTACAGCAAAAATCGCGGCTTAACACAAAACACCATAAGAAAAACCGTAAGACTTGCAATCGACAAGTCGAAACCTGAAATAAAGGAAATTTTCTCACAAGATTTCATCAGGGAAAATGATTTGATGGGTTATGAAAAAGCTATTGAAAACATACACTTTCCGGGTTCGAACGACCTATTTTATCGCGCCAGGGAAAGACTTGTTTTTCAAGAGTTCCTGTTACTGCAGCTTTCCCTTCTCATGATAAAGAAAAAAATAACGAGGGATGCTGTCAAAAGCATGAAAATTGAAAATTTCAGCGGAGGAGACGCATACCTTGATAAACTGGGGTTTTCCTTGACAAACGCCCAGGGGAGGGTGCTCAAAGAAATTAGGAACGACTTGAATTCAGGCAGGACAATGCACCGGCTGGTTCAGGGGGACGTGGGCTGCGGCAAGACAGCGGTGGCTGCGGCTGTGATTTCGGATATATGTTCAAACGGGATGCAGGCCGCTTTCATGGCGCCAACCGAGATACTTGCAATGCAGCATGCAAAAGGGCTTACGGACGATCTTTCATCGATAGGCATAACAACTGCAAGCCTTACGGGCAAAATGAATGAAAAAGAGAGAAATGAAATCCTGGCTAAAATAAAATGCGGCGAGATTGATCTTGTCATCGGGACACATGCGCTTATACAGGAAGATGTGGAATTTGAAAAATTAGGTCTGGTTGTAACCGATGAGCAGCACAGGTTCGGCGTGAATCAAAGGAGCACCCTGGAAGAAAAAGGAGATACGCCCCATTCGCTGGTGCTGACGGCCACACCCATACCAAGAACGCTGGCGCTGATACTGTACGGGGATCTGGACATATCCGTAATAGATGAAATGCCGCCCGGGAGAAAAACGGTTGAAACCTACTCCATAGACGTTTCAAAAAGGGAAAGGGTTTTGAAATTCGCCGGGAAAAGAATGGCATCC
>CAZWVS010000064.1:0-1272 GCA_964636935.1 uncultured Clostridiaceae bacterium | reverse complement strand
GAGGAAGAAAATGAAACGGCATCCGTCAAAAGCATATATGAAGAGATGGTTTCGCTATTTCCGGAATTCAGGGTCGACATAATGCACGGGCGTATTGGTTCAACTGAAAAAGCAGATAGAATGAAAGATTTTTATGAGGGTAGAATAAATATGTTGGTGTCCACCACCGTAATAGAAGTCGGAGTGGATGTGCCGAACGCGACCCTTATGATAATAGAAAATGCGGAAATGTTCGGCCTTGCGCAGCTTCATCAGTTAAGGGGCAGGGTCGGAAGGGGAAGCGGACAGTCCTACTGCATATTGATAAACAGGGGGAACAGTGAAATAGGGCAAAAAAGGATGAAAATCATGGAGGAATCGGGAGACGGGTTCCATATAGCGGAGAAGGACCTGGTGCTCAGGGGCCCGGGAGATTTTTTCGGCACAAGACAGCACGGGCTTCCCGAATTGAAAATAGCAAACATATATACGGATACGGGGATACTGAAAAGAGCGCAGAAACAAGCTTTGAAAATACTTAAGGATGACCCTGATTTGATTTCACCGGAAAATGCAAATATAATGATGAAAATCGATGAAATGTACGGAGACATCATGAAGATGTAGCTTCAGGAGGATAAATTGAACATTATTGAAAAAGAATTATTTAGGACAAACGCGTTGAAAGTCAGCGGAACCGGAAACCCCTTTTGGTATACGTCGGGGACATTCGGCCCATTATACATCAACACACATTATCTTTTCGGCGGGGAAGATGCGGCGGTCAAGGCTTTGGACTTCATTAACGAAAACAGCAAGGATAAATACGATTTCCCGGCCGTCATGACAAAATACGCCCTTGATCTATATAATACGGACGAGCGGTATAAACAGGTCATAGACTATATATTGGAATTGATTTCAAATGAAATCGACATCGGGAATCAGGATTTCATTTCAGGCGGCGAACGAAGGGACTGGTTTTTTTCATACATCATCGCATACCTTTTGCACAAACCGCATTTGACGATATACAAGAACCTAATCGTCATGAAATCGGTGAACGGGTCAACGGACAGGATCATAGGAAAGCATGAAGGAAGCGTCCTTCACATATCCGACCTGGTCACAAAAGGCTCCAGCTACATGAATTACTGGCTCCCGGCACTTGCCAATCACGGTTTTGACGCCAAGGCAACCTTCACTGTCGTCGACAGGAACCAGGGAGGCAGGGAGGCTTTGGAAAACGAGGGGTTGCAATTCATATCCGGAGCCAGGCTTGATAGGGAACTA
>CAZWVS010000063.1:0-9937 GCA_964636935.1 uncultured Clostridiaceae bacterium | reverse complement strand
GGGTTGAAGAAATCGAAATTCGCATACCTTCCCCCCACATGGGGGATTGCGATGACATCGTCCCGGCCTTTGAACTCTTCCCACAATTTCGAAACGGGACTGCGGCTGCCGCCGTCTTCATCCTCCATCCCGGTCTGCCAGCGGTAGCTTCTGTGTAATTTGCAGCCGTCATTCAAATAATATATGTTGTGGTCGCCTCCTACAGGGGTGGCGCCCGACCATTCATAGCCCGGGAAACACACGAATTCACCGGGATTGTTGAATTTTCTCACCACCTTGTCCATTTTAGCCCACAATTCATCGGTGATTTGAAAATCGTTGCCCTACCATCCCGAAAAATCAAGCCCGGCTTTATCACGTGCGAAAGTGAAATAGCTTTCCGGAGTGCCTGTTCCGACAGTTTCGCCGGTCTGTCCGTGCATATCACCCCAATAAAGGGATGGGGGGGGGTACGTACAGATTACGGGATTGCCTCCGCCCTCCAAAGCAGTCTGTAAAAGATTGATACGGGGATGGTAAATACCTTCCTTCTCAAGAGTGAAGCCTTTTACAAAAGCCGTGCCGCCCTCGAGTTTGACTGTCCTGGAAACATCCCCGATTGTAATCAATGCTTCGGTGTCGGCCGTGTCGGATATGTTGCCGTATGAATCCAGGGCCCTTGCGAGAATTTTAAAAGGCTTGCCGGGTGCGGCATATGAGGGTGAGCACACCTCGGCAAAGGCGGCGCCGCCGCCCGTGATTTGAATTGAAGGACTGTGGTCGATTTCATAGAAATCACCGCTGCCTGCGCAATCCACGAGAACTTTGAAAATATGATTGTCCTCCGGATAAGTCTGCATTCTGTAACCCGGACCGGCGGAAGAGCCGTATTTGACATACACCATGTCGCCGGGATATAACGAGCCGTCCACTACCCTGATTGAAATGCATGCCTTCCATGGCCTTATGTGGCGTGTGGGGATATATTCTGCGGTTATTTGTGCAGGGCCGTTTGAAACCACGCTGACATAACCCTCGGCGGAGGGGTCTGTAAACTGTGGAATGGCGGAATCGCAGACATCCCTCCTGGCTATCAAAATTTCTCCGCTGTCGTCAATACCGTATTCCCCGACTTCGTATGCTATTTTAAAACAGCATTTTTCACCTGCTGCGACTTTATTGATATCAATAGCCGCTTTTCCGATTTTTTTCATTTACGCGCACCCCTTTTCGGTATTGCACCACCCGAATTTCAATGTGTTAAGTTTATCATAATATAGGATTGCCTGATAACAGGAATTCCGGAATCGGGCGCCACAGGCGGTCGGACGGGCTTGACCCGTTCAACATATAGGGGTTTTTGGCGCATATCCCCAAATATGAATTTTTTGTTAAATTTTGGCTATCGAAACAAAGTATACCCTTTTGGATGATATAGTAAATGTACAACGCTGTTTATCTTATCAAAACCATATTTGCAAGGAGATTGACGAATGGACAATTTATATTCGCTTCCGACGAAGATAGTTGATAATATGGAAAAAGTCATTATCGGCAAAAGGGATGTCATTGAACTGGTGGTTACCGCCCTGATAGCGGACGGGCACATCCTTATCGAGGACGTGCCCGGCATAGGGAAGACAAGCATGGTTTCGGCCCTTGCCAGATCCCTTGGCCTGAAATTCAAAAGGATACAGTTCACTCCGGACATCCTGCCTTCCGACATAACGGGGTTTTCCATGTACAACATGAAAACCGGGGAGTTTGAGTACAGACCCGGAAACATAATGAGCAACCTCATACTTGCGGATGAAATAAACCGCACATCGCCGAAAACACAGGCCAGCATGCTGGAAGTTATGGAAGAGAGGCAGGTGACCGTCGACGGTGTGACTTACCCCATACCCGAACCCTTCATGGTCCTGGCAACCCAGAACCCGGTCGAGTATCTAGGCACTTACCCGCTTCCCGAAGCGCAGCTGGACAGATTCCTCATGAAAATATCAATCGGTTATCCGGGGAGAAACATGGAGAAGAAAATCCTTGAAATCTACCGGAATGAAAACCCCATGGAAAAACTGGAGCAGGTGGCGGACGCTTCGATGATACTTGGTATCAGAAGCGTGGTGAGGGATATAACGGTCAACGGTAAAATAAACGATTATATTGTAAATCTGGTCACCGGGACCAGGGATCATGAAAGCATAAAACTGGGCTGCAGCCCTAGAGCCGCGCTGTTCCTTATGAAGACGGCACAGGCCCGGGCGTTCATGGAGGGAAGGGCCTTTGTGACCCCCGATGATGTCAAAAGGCTGGCGGTGGCTGTTCTTGCCCACAGAATCGTATTAACACAGGAGGCCAGACTGAAAGGTATTGACGGAGCAGAGATAATAAGGGAGATAATCAGCAATACGCCAATACAAGTGAGATGAGATGCTTAAATCCAGAATAATATATTCAATATTCGTGTTTTCAACGCTTTACTTCGTATATTTCTACGGCGGCATTGTGCCCTGGGCTTTTTTCATAATCGCATTGACGTTCCCGGTGGTGTCTTTCACATACCTTCTCATCACTTATTTCTCCTTGAAATATTTTGAGACCTGCGGGCCCGGTGTCTATGTCAAAGGGGAGGAAATAGAATACAGCTGCATATTTTCAAACGAACTTTTCGTTCCATTCGTCTATCTGCGGATATTCATACAGACGCCTGAAACAATGGCGACGGGAATCGACGACATAAAGGATGTTTCCCTGGCGGGCGGAAGAACGCTAAGGTTCGAATACAGCATCGAATGCAGGTACAGGGGGAGATATGATGTCGGCATAACCAAAATCGAATTTGTCGATTTTTTGAACATATTCAAATTGAGGCTGGTTAAGACCGACACCCCCTCGGTGGTCATTTTCCCCAGGGTGAAGCCGGCTGAGGAATTCGTAGGGGAGGGAATGTCCCCGTCGGACTACCGGGTTGCACTTTTAAGAAAAGGAAGGGAAGAGGAGTCGATAATAAACCTGCGTGAATACGCATACGGGGACAGCAGCAGGCTCATACATTGGAAACTGACCGCAAGGATGCAGAAACTCATAGTTACGGACAGGGAAAGCGGATTCGACAACAGGGTCCTGCTTTTGCTGGATCTCGGCAGGACGGGGCTTAAGAAATCGAAGGGGATCATTTATGAGGACAGGCTCATCGAAGACCTTGTCGCCGCGGCAAACTTTTTTCTAAACAGGAACACACCGGTTGACCTGATTTACTACAAAAACGGCATCATGGTCAACAGAATCACCGGCAAACAGGATTTTGACGAAATGCATAAATTGATGGCGGAAATAGAATTCGATACGGATCCGGGAACAGAGAAGCTGTTGCATGAGGCATTGGCGGATCACAATTCAAAAAACACATTATTTGTTTTCAGTCAGATCCTCACAGGTGAGCTGCATGATACATTGAGGGAAATGGGACGCGCGGACAGAAGCGTATTCCTGCGTTACTGCGCACTGGATGAAGAAGACAGTGAAGCCTATAATTATCACAGGATGCTTGAAAGACAGGGAATCAACATGAAACACCTTCAAGCGGATGAACAGCGGGAGGGTGCGAATGAAAAAGAGTAGGTTTTATTCATCCGACATACCGGCGCTGGCTTTTGTGGGGTTGTTGCTGGCAATTGCATTGTCGTCCGCGTCCGTTCAATATACCGACCTTGACCAGTGGATGCTGAACTCCTATGCGAGAATCATAACCACGGCTTTTATCACCATGATTAGCTGCCTGTTGGTTTTCAACAGCAAAATAACCGTGATTGTCACTTCGATTTTGACCGCAGCAGCAGTGGTCACAGCCATCCTTCTTCCCTCGGATTCCGGGTTCAAGTTGATGTTGGCCGAGGAGGCGCCCGGCTTTATCAACTGGCTCGGGGACTTCATATTCAATTGGGAAATAGGAATGGAGATGCCGGATGCCTATGTATATGTAATGACAATCGCAATAACCGCGCTCATTACAATCATGCTCTATTTGACCGTGGTCAGGAAACCGTTGTTTCTCCCGTCATTTATCGCGGCGGGAGGGATATTCACCGCCCAGTGGATAGTGACAAGGGAGGTGAACAGGTTTGCGTTTTACATCGCTTTCATCGCTCTTGCCCTACTGTATATGCTGTATATACGCCGTGTCCGCGGAAAGGAAATAGGCAAAACAGGGCGCAGGGCCAACTATTTGGATTCGGGGAAATTCATTTATGCGGCCGTCCCGGTGGTGCTGTCCGTGCTTTTGATTGCGCTTATTATCCCCAAAAGCTCCCGGCCGATTGAGTGGAAATGGCTTGATGACAGAATAAAATACAGGGATGCCAACGCATATAAGAATATCGATTACAAGGCATATGATCATTTTTCCCTTGCGCTGACCGGTTTTTCTTCAGAAGCGGGTAAACCCGGAGGGCCGGTCGAACTGGATTACTCACACATCCTTGATGTCTACAGCGAGGAAATATTGTATTTGAGGGGTGAAACATGGCCGTATTTTGACGGAGTCGGATGGGGGACCGTCTCCGACGATATGAACTATGCTGAAACAGTGAACGGTTATAGCGGGAGCGATGCGAAAAGGGGGATGCTTCTTGAGCCTGTCTATGGGTGGAGATTCATGGAGCTCGGTGAATGGCTGGCAGCCGGAGGCCATAGAAGCAAGGACGAAATTCAAACCCTGCCGGGTCCTGATTTCAGTTCCGTCACCGGGGAACATTTGTTGCCGGGCTGGTACGGTGTGGAGAAAACCTCGGTTGTATATAAGGGGGTGGAAACCAAGACACTGTTTTCTCCGTTGTATGCCAGATTGAAGGAGGATGAGGAACTGCCGACAATCTTCATTGAAAGCGATTCCACACTGGAGGCCGATGAAAGAATAAGGCTGGGGAGTTTTACGAATTATGACTATCTTTCGCTTAAAAGGGATGACGAAGGGTTTCTTGAAACAATAAGGAAAAGCAGAAGGGGTTTATATGAGGAAACTTATTCACACCTGTATTATATTGTGAAGAATTCAAGCGCATACCCGGACATTGTCATAGAAAGCACGATGCACGACACGCTTGCCGACCTATTCGACCTATATATCGAAGCAAAAACAAATTACTGGAGATACACCGCAGTCTCTGAAAACCTGCCGGGCAGGGTTGAATCCCTCGCCCGAAATATAACCGGTGGGTTGAGCAATGATTATGACCGCGTCAAGGCTATCGAAGAGTACTTCAAAGAGGGTTTTGTTTATACGCTCAATGCCGAAGCGGCACCGCCCGGAAGGGATTTTGTAGACTGGTTCCTATTCGACTACAAACAGGGATACTGCACATATTACGCCACCGCCATGAGCGTGATGGTCAAGAGTCTCGGCATACCGGCAAGATATGTGGAGGGTTTCGTAACACCGGCTGTCTCTTCTGAAGGCAACAGATATACCGTGCTCAATTCCAATGCGCATTCATGGGTCGAAGTATATTTTGAAGGTGTGGGATGGATGACTTTCGAACCTACGCCGCCCTTTGCGGCAATTTTGAATTCACAGGAATCAAGGGATCCCGTCATAGGGGAGGACATGCTAGACAACCCGGATATGGAGGATTATCTCGGTGAGCTGGACAAGTATGAAGGTTTGCCCGCCACAGGGGGGGGATATGACGGCGTTTCCGAAGGGAAAGGGCAATTCGCCATCGTGATTCTCGCTGTGCTGGGCATGTGGCTTGCGGTTAATTTATCCATAGCAATAGGCAGAAATGTGTATTTCAGGAAAATCGATGATGAAAAGCGTTTTAAAAGAGGATATTTCACCATTTTGAGTATTTTAAAGTCAAAAGGATTCAAAAGAAGCGATGATGCCACCCTGATGGAGCTTGCAGCTGAAATAGATGATGTCTATTATATGGCGCATATTTCAATGAGGGATCTCACTTTGATCTATTATTCCATATTATATTCGGACCGGGAGGTTTCTAAAGAGGAACTGGGGAAAATGGAAGTGTTTTATAAAGAGTTCAGAAAAGAGTTCAACAGTGAAGTCAGGGCATGGGAATGGCTGGTATACAGGATTTTAATTCCCGTCATCTGATTCCTTTTCCATGCATTGGGGACATATCCCGTTAAACACAACGGAATGTCCCAGCACGGTGAAGCCGTATTTGTTTTTTATCAATTTCTCTATATCGTCCAGCATGTCCACATGCAGTTCCACGGTCCTGCCGCATTTGACGCAGACAACATGATGGTGCCCGTGCCCCGAACCCTTCATGCATTCGTACACCGCGGTCTCGCCGCCAAGGGGTATCTTCTTGAGTTTCTTTTTTTCAACAAGCAGCTGCAATGTTCGGTAAACCGTTGAAAGGCCGATATTTATTCCTTTGGCCAAAAGACTCTCCCACACGCCTTCGGCGGTGAAATGACCGCCGCCGCGGCATATTTCATCGTATATGAGCTGCCTTTGTTTTGTCCATCTGAGGTTGGAATCCTTCAAAAGGTCCTTCATTTCTTCCCCCTTCCTTTGAAATCGTCGCAATTCCCGCCCTTTTTTGCCGAAGGGCAGGAGTCGTTATACGGGCAGGAGGCGCAACCCCCGGCCTTTCTCGTCTTGTACATATATACGACCACGCCGATCACGGCTGCAGCCAGTAGTATTATTAATGCTATATCCATATATAAACCTCCCTATATAAACAATCCCGCCGCCACATACACAAGCCATGCGAACAGATAGCTGATGAGAAGCTGGCCGGTCACCATGAAAACAATGTGCACCTTTTTCTCCAGCTCAACCCACAGGGTGGCAAGCGCTGCAACACAGGGTATGTACAGGAGCACGAAAACCAGAAAAGCCAAAGAGGAACGCATTGTAAATATACCCGCGATAGCAGCTGACACACCCACACCGCCCCCGAGTATCGAGAGGGTCCCTATTACGGCTTCCTTTGCCACAATACCTGAAAGAAGGGCTGTTGCAGCCCTCCAGTTCCCAAAGCCCAACGGATTCAATACAGGAGCCAAAAAGCCGCCTGCCGCGGCCAGGAAACTGTTTTCCGGAGCCGCGGCTTTTCCGGAGGGGCCGTAAGTCATGAGCACCCAGATGACAACGGAAGCCAGGAATATCACGGTTCCCGCTTTTTTAATAAATGTCATCGCCTGTCTTCCCGCATATCCAAGGAGTTCCTTTGCATCGGGGAACCTGTATGAAGGCAGTTCCATAATAAAGGGATATGAGTCCCTGCGCGAAACTTTGGAATATATGGAGGAGACAAGTATCGCCACGGCGATTCCGCCAAAATACAATGCCGGTATCAAAAACCACTTGCCTTCCGGGAAGAAGACCGCCGCAAAAGCGGCATAGACCGGCAGCCTCGCGCCACAGGACGCGAAGGGGACCACGGCCATCACTATTAGCCTGTCCCTTTTTGGCAACGCCCTTGTTGAAACAAGAGCGGGAACGGTGCAGCCGAAACCGAGAACAAATGGGATGACCGCCCTTCCGCTAAGACCTATCTTTTTCATAAAAGGATCGAGTATGAAAGCGGCTCTGGCCATATATCCGCTGGATTCAAGTATGCCCATCATTAAAAACAATACAAAAAACTGTGGTACGAAGACAAGAACCCCGCCAACACCTGCGATGATGCCGTCTGTTATCAAGGAAACCAGCCAATCCGACGCCCCGCCCGCGGCCAGTGCTTTCGCGGTCCAATCGCCGGCGGCGACAACCCCGGTTTCCGTGAGTCCCGTCAAAAAAGTGCCGGGAGGGCCGAAGGCGAGGAACATCACAAAAAGCAATAGTGCGACAAAGGCAATGAGCGAGGGGAAGCGACGCAAAAGAATCGAATCCAGAAAAAGGGTTATGCGGTCCGTTTCCGGCGGGGTGAACACTTTTTTTAGTATGTCCTCGATTTTTTCGTGGTCTATGGGGCAGTTTCCGATGCTTCCCGGGGTGGTTTCGGGAGTGGCCTCAAGAAGACCGCTTCTCCCCATTATTTCATTTGGATCGTATTTTCCGGATTTAGGCAGGACGATAACAGGTATGCCGGAAAGCTGTTCCATTTTTTCCACATCAAGCCGGCCCTTGTGCCTTTCCAGATAATTCTTCCTTATAAGGGCCATGGCCACGGGGATCCCGTGCTGTTTCACATGCATTGCAAGTGTCAGCCCGTTTCTGGGCTGATCCGCGGAAACCATGCATATGACCCCGGAAATCCTTCCTGAATTCAAGTAATTCTGAGCGGTTTTTTCTTCAGGTGACGAAGATGTATGCAGTGAATAGACCCCCGGCAGGTCGAAAATCTGATATGAGGAGTCCGTTTTGAGCAATGCGTTTTTTATGTCGACTGTGACACCGGGCCAGTTGCCGGTTTGAGCGTGTTTTCCCGTCAAAGCGTTGTAAAGGGTGGTCTTGCCTGAGTTGGGGGCGCCCAAAAGCGCAATCGTGTGTGTTGGAATTAAGGTCTTTTGCATAGTCCGAGCTCCTTGGCAACTTCATGTGAAACCGCTACCCGAACCCCGTCTACATACAGTATCACACCTGATTTGCTTACGTTGTGGACATGGATGTCGGAACCCGGCCTTATACCGTAACAAGCCATGCTGTTGCAAATCCGTTTATTGTCAGGCAATCTGGAAACCCTGTATCTGCCGCATTGACGGCAATCCCGTCCACGGCGTCTGTTTTGTCTCATCTAAAAGTACCTCCGGGGCAAGTATAACCTTAATGAAAATCATTGTCAATAAGGAATTGATTATTTTTTAACACAAAACACGAATGGTATGCTTCCTTCAAGCCTTCTCGCCCGCCGTGGCGAAAATGAAGGCGGGGGGATGGAACGCCGGATGCCCCCATGTATGAAAAGGCATTTTATTTTCAAACAGCCGGTCCAAGCGTTTTCGATAAAACACTCCGGAAAAGTCTTTATTGAAATAACGCGGGGTTATTGGATATAATAAACAAAACAAACGCCATGCACATCCGGATTGCAATAAGGGGGAAGTTAAGTGAAATTTACGAAAATGCAGGGTATCGGAAACGACTATGTCTATGTAAATTGCTTTGAGGAAACAGTGGGCAACCCTTCGGGGACGGCTGTCAAGATCAGTGAAAGGCATTTCGGGGTGGGGGCTGACGGCATGATTCTCATATGCCCTTCCGAAAACGCCGATTTTAGAATGAGGATGTTCAACGCGGACGGTTCGGAAGGGGAGATGTGCGGAAACGGAATACGTTGTGTGGGCAAGTACGTATATGATAAAGGACTTACGGACAAAACCAGTGTCGCCATAGAAACACTGGCGGGAATCAAGATGTTGGAAATGGAGACGGTCGGAGGCAAGGTTTCGAGAGTGACCGTGGACATGGGCGAACCCGTGTTGAATCCTCCGGACATACCGGTTAAATATGAAGGGGGGCAATGCATATCCGTGCCGGTGGCCACCCCGGCAGGCGAATATGAAATCACATGCGTGTCCATGGGCAACCCCCATGCAGTGACATATGTCGATTCCCTGGACGTCATCGACATCGAAAAGGAAGGTCCGCATATGGAAAACCACCCCATGTTCCCCAACAGGGTCAATACGGAGTTCGTACAGGTCATAGATAAAAACACTTTAAAAATGAGGGTCTGGGAGAGGGGATCGGGTGAAACACTTGCCTGCGGGACAGGGGCCTGTGCCGTTCTGGTCGCCTCCGTCATGAACAATGTAAGTCACAGAAAAGCCGATGTCCGGCTTTTAGGCGGCGAGTTGACCGTCGAATGGAATGAAGATAACAATCATGTATATATGACGGGACCGGCGGAAACCGTATTCGAAGGTGAAATCGAGATATAAATACATAAAAGGGAGAAAAGTATGACATTAATAAACGAAAATTACCAAAAACTTCCGGGCGGATACCTTTTCGCGGAACTTAAAAACCGTGTGA
>CAZWVS010000062.1:0-10069 GCA_964636935.1 uncultured Clostridiaceae bacterium | reverse complement strand
CCCGCCAGTTTGACGGATTCGTTTACGGCGGCGCTGTCGGGCACCTTGTCCATAGACAGGATCTGATATGCTCCCGCTTTCATTACACAAGCGACCGCGGGTGACATTTTTTTAAACTTTATATTGGAAAACATCATTATTATGTGTTCGAGCAGGATGCTGTTTCTAAGGGTCCCCATGGCCAGGGCGGTTATGAATGCGGAGTCAAGGCTGTCGAAACCTCCCCTTGTCCTCGTTTCTTCGAGAGCTATGTTCGAATAACCGCCTTTGTGCAAAACCTCGTGTATCACTGTAAAAGCCGCTTCCCTTGCATTCATCGTCTGTTCCTCGACATCAGCACAAGTCGAAGCAGGGTCATCACGGCGGACAGCGCCGCAGCTATATATGTAAGCGCCGCGGCGTTCAAGACCTTTTTCGCGGGCTTTATTTCATCCCTTTGAAGAATCCCGGTGGTCTCCATCTGTTCAAGCGCCCTTTTGCTTGCGTTGAGCTCTACCGGGAGTGTGACAAGATAAAATGCGACTGCGGCGGAGAAAAGGACTATCCCGATCTGCAACAATATTTCCAGACTGAAGATAAGGCCGATTATAGCTATGTAAGGTCCCGCGCTTGAACCTATGTTTGCTACGGGCACCAGCCAGCTCCTTAATCTCATGGGACCGTATTCGTCCTTGTCCTGAAGGGCGTGTCCGGTTTCATGGGCTGCGACGCCTATGGATGCCACGGAGCGCCCGGAATGAACTTCATGCGACAGGTTGACGGTCCTTTTTTTTGGATTGTAGTTGTCGGAAAGCCTTCCCTGCGCGGCGGCTATGTCGATGTCCCCAAGCCCGTTTTCATCCAGTATCTTCCTGGCTGCGGTTGCACCCGTGTAGCCTCCCTCTGAATTCACTTTTGAATATTTTGAATAGGTGGATTTGACCTTCGCCTGTGCGTATATGCTTAGCAGGAGCGCGGGTATGATAAGCCATATGTAATACATGTTCAGACTTCCCTTCCCAGAATTTTACCGGCCTTCAAATTGTGCCAGCACTGTGAAATATCCATTGCACTGGAGTTTTCAAACTGCAGCCTGTATATTTCAATTATTCCCGTTTTGCAGGCGACTGAAAGCATTTTATCGTCGGTTTCAATTATCGTGCCCGGTTCAGCCCGGTGTTTTTTATCTTTATAGCCGGCGGCCAGTATTTTCATCCTTGTGCCTTCATAATATGTGAAGCTGCCCGGCCAAGGCGTGAATGCCCTTATCCTGTCGTATATCTTTTTGGATCCCATATCCCAGTCGACCAGGCCCTCTTCCTTTTTTATCATTGGGGCGTAGGTCGCTTTTTCGTCATCCTGGGGTGTGGCTTCCAAAGTCCCCTCCGCCAGTTCATCCAGCGTCCGCGCAAGCAACCCCGCCCCTTCGTGCATCAGCACGTCGTGCAGGTCGCCGGCGGTGGCGTTTTTTGCAATGCTTATTTTCTTTTTCAGGAGTATGTCGCCGGTGTCCATTCCCTCGTCGGTCATCATGGTGGTTATCCCGGTGACTTCCTCGCCGTTCATTATGGCCCTTTGTATCGGGGCGGCGCCCCTGTATTTCGGAAGCAGAGACGCGGGTATGTTTATGCATCCCAGCGGGGGTATGTCAAGCAGCTTCTTGGGGAGTATCTGCCCGTAGGCGCAGGTGACGAACAATTCGGCTTCCAGCGAGGCTATTTCGTCCATGACCTCTTTTTTCCTTATTCTTACCGGCTGCATCACTTTTATGTTGTTTTTCACAGCGGTTTTTTTGACGGGGGGTGAGGATATTTTTTTGCCCCTCCCCTTACGCCTGTCGGGCTGCGTGACCACCGCGGTTACCTCATGGCCTTCTTCAATAAGTTTTTCAAGGCTTGGGACTGCGAATTCCGGGGTTCCCATGAAAACGACCTTATAGCGTTTCTTCATCGATATCCCCTGATTCTTCAAGCTCCTCGAGTTCTTCACGGGTCAGGTATTCAACCTCGTAGTCCGTGAAAAGGATTCCGTTAAGGTGGTCGGTTTCGTGACAGACTATCACAGCTTCCATCTCACTGGCTTCGGCGGTGTGTTCCCTGCCGTTCCTGTCCATATACCTGTATTTTATGCTTGCAGGCCTTTTCACCCTTCCGTAAACACCCGGCACGCTGAGGCACCCCTCGACTTCGTGCTGCCCGCCCTGTTTTTCCAGTATCTCCGGATTTATCAGTTCCCTGATGCCGCTTCCGTTGTCATAAACGAGGACTCTTTTTAAAATTCCGACCTGCGGGGCCGCAAGGCCCACGCCGGGGGCTTCATACATTGTCTCCGCCATGTCCTCGAGCAGCAGATGCAGTCTTTGATCGAATTTTCCTACTGTTCTCGCTTTTTTTCTCAATACCGGATCTTCGTCCGTTCTGATATTTCTAAGAGCCATTTTCCTTTTACTCCTTTTTGGTCCTTTTGGCTGCATATCGGGTTCACCCCTCTAAATCAGCCTGTCTCACAAGTAAAATCCCGTGTTTTTCCCACTAACTGAATCACGCGCAATGAACTAAAGCTTTTTTGCACATCACCCGCTAAATTATAACATACCGCCGCCGGCTATATCTATTCCGCAGGACACGCCGGGCGGTTTTTTGGCCGTCAGCTTTAGATATGCTTCGTTCACCGCTCTTCTTAGCAGGTTTTCATCCGTTGCCCGGGCCACAACCCGGTACCTGTATTTGCCCATTATGCGGGATACGGGGGCGTAGGCCGTTTCTGAAACCTCGATTCCCCTTCCGGCTATGACTTTCCCTGCAAAATCGGCCCATCTGCGTCCTTCGTTTTTATCCGCGGTGGAAATCAGTATCTGCGCCAGCATCCCGTACGGGGGATACCCCAGTTTCTCTCTGAGGGCGGTTTCAGCCGCATAGAACGCCTCATAATCCTGTTTTACCCCGTATTGGAGGGCATATGCGTCCGTATTGTAGGCCTGTATTATCGCCCTGCCGGGTTTCTCCCCCCTGCCGGCCCTGCCCGATGCCTGCACTATGAGCTGGAAAGCCCTTTCCTGTGAATTATAGTCGTAGCCGGCAAGCAGGGTGTCCGCCGCCAGTATCCCCACCAGGGTTATGTTGGGGAAGTCGTGCCCTTTTGCAATCATCTGGGTCCCTATCAGTATGTCGATGCCTTCATTTTTAAACCTGTCCAATATGGCCATGTGCGAATCCTTGTATCCCGTGGTGTCGGAATCCATCCTAATTATCCCCGCATCCGGGAATACGGACCTGATCTCCTCCTCTACCTTCTGGGTCCCTATTCCGAACGGCTGGATTTCCGCCTGATGGCATTCGGGGCAGGTCGCGGGGGCTGGGATCATGTGGCCGCAATAGTGGCACACCAGTGAATTTATGTTTTTGTGCCAGGTCATGGATATGTCGCAGTACTTGCATTTGTTTGTGTTCCCGCATGCTTTGCATAGCAGGAACGACGCATATCCCCTTCTGTTTAAAAATAGAAGTGTCTGTTCACCTTTTTCGATATTCCGGGCTATGGCTTCACGGAGCTGACGGCTCAGCGTCCCCGTGTTCCCCTGCTGCAGCTCTTCTTTCATATCCACGACGGATATGCCCGGCACGGTTCCGGTTCCCGCCCTTTTTTCAAGGCGTATTACTTTGTTTTTGGCTTTCATGGCATGATACAGGGATATCGACGGAGTTGCCGAACCCGCCAGGAGGACGGCGTTTTCAAGCCGGCACCTCATCGCCGCCACGTCGATTGCATTGTATCTTGGCGTCATGTCGCTGGAAAAAGAGGGTTCGTGCTCTTCGTCCACGATGACCAGGCCCATATTGTCAAACGGCGCGAATATGCAGGACCTTGCACCCAATGCTATTTTTGCCTTCTTGTTCTTTATCAACATCCACTGGTCGTATCTCTCCCCCATGGAAAGCCTGCTGTGCAGCACCGCCACTTCTCCGGGGAACCTTGATTCAAATCGCCTTATCATCATTGGCGTAAGCGATATCTCGGGCACCAGCACTATGACCTGCCTGCCCATGTCGATGACCATGCGTGTCAGTCTCAGGTAGACCTCGGTTTTCCCGCTTCCGGTCACCCCGTGCAAAAGATATGAATCGAATACGCCCCCGGTTATGCTTTTGCCCACCTTTTCCACGGCGTTTTTCTGCTCGCTGTTCAAAACTATCTTTTTGGGTTTTTCCGGTTCTGCCTTTTCCGTGCCGTATCTTTGTATTTTCTTTTGGAAAATCTCAATGATCCCTTTTTTGCCTACGGTTTTTATGACGCTTCTGGAGATGTTTTCAAATGCTTCGAAATCGGTCACGGTCACAGAATCGTATTCAAGGAGTATCTCCACGATTTTCATGTGTTTCCTGTTTTTAAAGTCCCCGTTTTCAAGCATTTCCATGGCTTCTTGGGGAGGGATGGCAAGCCTTGCGGCCTGAAGGGTCTTTGCCGATGCGGCTTTGCCGGTTTTTTCGATTATTTCCACTTCCCCCGCATCGATCATGTTTTTGAGCTTTTGCCTGTCCCCGCCTATTTTTTTCATGAATTCGTCGTAATTGCGCTCTTCGCCTTCGTTTGTCCTTACAATTCGTTCCCTTTTTATTTTCATGCCCGACGGCAGCATTGCCGATATCGCGGTCCCGTAGCTGCAAAAATACCTGTCCCGGATCATTTTGGCCAGCCTGAACATGTTTTTGTCCAGCAGGGGGAATTCATCCGCCACGTCAACGATTTCTTTTAGGTTTTTATGTTCCGATTTGTCTATATAGTCCAAAAACCAGGCGGTGCGCAGTTTTCCCCCCCTGCCGAAGGGCACGCTGACGCGCATGCCGGTGACAAGCCGGTTTTGAATCCCGGGCGGCACCGAATAATGATATATCCTGTCGTATGAGCGGTTTGCGTTTTCCAGCACCACCGCGCAGATTCTTGTTTCTTCCATAGAGTATATTTTATCACACATGCTGTGCCAATCACGGTCAAAATGCCCGGTTTGCTCCGGGGTTTTTAGTTAACCGTTTGCCTCGGGCATTTGGTTGACCGTTTGCCTCGGGCATTTGGTTGACCGTTTGCCTCGGGCATTTGGTCGACTGTTTGCCTCGGGCATTTGGTTGACCGTTTGCCTCGGGCATTTGGTTGACTGTTTGCCCGGGACGGATATCGGGGAGGTCCGGGCAATCGTGATATTATTGAATAACGGATTGATTTATACTATAATTACAGTAGGAAAATGATTACGGAATTTTTCGAGAGGAGTCGACTTACCATGAACACACAAAACTATGTCACAAGCTTAGCAATATTGAGTACGCTCGGTATCATATTCCAGGTAATTTTCAATCTTATATTTTATTTGATTTTTGCATACAGCCTTTATGTGATGGCTAAAAAGAGAAGCTTGGAAATACCTTGGCTCGCGTGGATACCCATAGCCAACATGTATCTTGTCGGAAAGATGGTCGGGGATATAAAGATATTTTCCTTGAATCTTAACAACATGGAAATAATTCTCCCGCTGGCCTTCGCATTATGGGCGGGGCTTGCATATGTTCCGCTGGTGGGTTTTGTGCTTTCAGCTATAGGCCTTCTTGTCATTGTCATAGCCTTCCATAAGCTGTATGAAACGTTCGATAAGGAGAACGCATTCATACTAACCATACTGACCGCCATACTCCCTGTTATAGCAACACCGATAATAATGTTCATACACAGAGACAAATAACGGCATTTACACAAACTGTAAGTTTACGGTTTGTGGATATAAAAAGTTGCTTTTTTTGATAAAAAATAATAGAATACTATTGCTGTGACAAACCGATGCTTTCCGGGACGGAACAAACGGTTTTGACACAAATACTAAAACGAACAACCCGGAAGGCTCCGATTTACACGGAGGGTCCGGCTGCAGGAGCAATTAATGAAGAAACATGGCGCAGACAGCCATTTGAAAGAAAAAAAATATACCACCTTGGTATATGTACCCCATAGCGGTAAAAGCTCGAAAATATTCAAGTTAACCAATCCAATGGCTAAAGTGATTGCGTTGTTCATGATTTTCGCTGTAATCGTAACAAGTCTATCCCTTGTTTTAAATTACTTCATACGGGAAAACCAATATCTTAATGAAAAAAACACTTATATAATTGAAAAATATCAGGAACAGATTCAGGTCTCCAACCTTTACATCGCCCGGCAATCTTCAATGCTTCAAGACCGTTTGGGCGAACTTGACCAGATAGAATTCGCACAGTCTTCCATATCCGGCGGGATCATGAACCTTGCCGTAAGACTGGAAGGGCTTTCCACTCAATATTTTTCTGAACTTCCCGGTTCCTCGGTTCAGACCCTGGACCATACGAAGATCAATGAATTCATAGAAGAAATTCGTGAAATCAACAGTGTTTTGAACGAATTCGAAGGCATGAAGGAAATGTCGGAATCCCAGATAGTGAAGTTTGCCTCGATAAGGAAAAACCTCTCAAGCTATCTTGAATACGTGCCGTCCTACTGGCCTACAAAAAGCAAATTTATAGCTTCCAAGTTCGGAATGCGCTGGCATCCCATATACAATGACCTCAGGGAACACACAGGCATCGACCTGGGCGGAGCATACGGAGATGATATTTATGCCGCCGCAGCCGGGACCGTGATTTTTTCCAGATACAACAGCGGATATGGATACACCGTTAGAATCGACCACGGAGACGGTATAAAAACCGTATATGCACATGCATCCAGACTTTTAGTCAAGGAAGGCGAAACAGTAGAAAAGGGACAGCTTATCGCCAAAGTCGGAAGCACGGGCGTAAGCACGGGATCACATCTGCATTTCGAGGTTCGGATTGACAATGTGCCGGTTGATCCCCTACCCTTCATAAGCACAGGGGAGGTAGAATAATGGCAAGGCGGCTACCTGGAAAAACAAGAAAAATAGATTCTTATATCGGAACCAATTCAACTCTTTCAGGAGATTTGTTTTCAAAAAGTTCCCTTTGTATAGAAGGCATAGTGGAAGGAAATATTTATGCTGACGGTTCTGTAATCGTCGGCAAGGCGGCTTATATTTCAGGCAACATCGAAGCATACAGCACATCCGTATCCGGCAAAGTCAAAGGGAATATCATCGTAAAGGATTATGCAAAGCTTACCTCCGGATGCACGGTTGACGGAGACATTCATGCAGCCAACTTCATAGCGGACGAAGGTTCCGTTTTCAACGGCAAATGCTATATGAAAAGCGAAGGCGAAGCTTCTTCAGAAGAAGCGGAAGATGAAGACGAAGACAGGGAATAGTCTTTTCCGTCAAATGCCGCCGCAAATCCAATCCCGGATAAAACGAGGTTATAATGGACAAGAATAACAATAATAAAAAAACGCCTGCCCGTAAAACCGAACAGACTCCATATACATATTCTTTTTGGAGTGTTTTCTCGAACACATTCGGCATCATATTTAAAATATTTATTGTTGTGATACTTACCGTAGGCGTCGTGATGGGCGGACTGGGCCTCGGAATGGTGATCGGATGGATACAAACGGCAGAACCGATTACCCCGGAACAGCTTGAAATCAACACGAATCTGACCACCTTCATCTACGACAGCGAAGAAAACGTAGTTGCAAAACTGACAGGCAGCGACAACATAAACAGGGAGCAGGTCGGTTATGACGGCATCCCAAGAATTCTCGAGCATGCCATAGTCGCTATCGAGGATGAGCGTTTTTACGAGCATAGGGGATTTGACGTCATAAGGATATTCAGCTCGGTTTACAGCCTTATTATTAATAAAGGTGAAATAACACAAGGCGGGAGCACCCTCACGCAACAGGTATATAAGAACTACACCGGTAGATTTGAACAGACTTTCGAAAGAAAATTCCAGGAGCTGTATAATTCGATTCTTCTGGAAATGCGCTATGATAAGAAGACCATAATAGAGGCCTATGCAAACATAGTCAACATGGGCAACGGATGCTACGGGTTTCAATCGGCTTCCAAACTGTACTTCGGAAAGGACCTGAAGGATGTCACCCTGGCCGAAGCCGCATTCCTTGCGGGAATCCCCAATGAGCCCACCACATACAACCCCTATACGGAAAAGGGTTACAAGCTCACCCGCGACCGCATGAAAAACATACTGGATAAAATGCTTGAACTGGGCTTCATCGACGAGGAGACACATGAAGAAACAAGAGATATCCGCGTTGAAATAAAGACAAGGGACAACACTGTGCAACCGACAAGCATACACTCATATTTTGTAGACCAGGTCATAAGAGACGCTATCGACGAGATCGCTAATAAGGTAGGCGTAACGAAAATTCTCGCTGAAAACTGGATCTATAACAACGGATATCATATTTTCACTACATTGGATCCAAAATTGCAATCGGCGATGGACGAGGTTTTCATGGATCCTTCCTTTTTCCCCACCACGGACAAGGAAGGCAATGTGCTAAACAGGAATGCTCAGAAATACGGGGAGCTACCGCAGGCCGGCATGGTGATAATAGACCAATACTCCGGCCAGATAAAGGCCATGTATGGCGGCAATGGCGAAAAAACAGGAAACATGACGTACAACAGGGCGACTTCTTCATTCAGGCAACCGGGTTCAAGTTTCAAGCCCCTAGCGGTTTACGGTCCCGCACTGGAGCTTGAACTCATAACGGCTGCCACTGTTGTGGATGACGTACCCTCCTATCTGGACCCGAAAAATCCGGAGGAAATATATCCCACCAACTATGACTCGGATCATTACACGGGCCTGGTCACTGTCCGCAACGCTATAAAATCCTCCATAAACGTAGTTGCCGCAAAGGTATGGTCCCAATATCTGGGAAGGGACAATTCCGTTTATTTCCTCGACAAGATGGGAATAGACAGGGGCGATTATATTTATGACGACACAACCGTATCCGTGGCGACAGGCGGATTGGAACTCGGTGTGAATCCATATTTAATGGCTAACGCATTTGCGACATTCGCCAACAAAGGCGTCTATATACCGGCACACACAATCACGGAAATCAAGAACCACAGGGATGAAACAATCTTTAAAATGAATCCCGGCTATGACACTGTATACAGGGAGCAGACGGCATATATAATGACGGACATACTTCAGGAAGTGACCAAATCCGCCACATCTCATTACCAGCATATCGGAACTGCATTTAACAGAATTAACATTCAGGACCGCGCAATGCCTGTAGCGGGAAAGACCGGAACCACCAGCGATTATCTGGACAAATGGTTTGTGGGATACACCCCATATTACACTGCCGCCGTCTGGTATGGATATGATAACCGCATATCCCCTATTAAACTTGTCAGGGGCACTATAGAAACCGCTGAAGGCGATACTACCAGCGCCGGCGAGTATGAGCTTGCTCAGATAATATGGAATGCCGTAATGGAGAAGGTCCACGAAGACCTTGAACCTGTGGAATTCGAAAGACCGCTCACCGGTATTGTTGAAAGGCAAATTTGCATCTATTCAGGCAAAACCCCGACAGACCTGTGCCGCCAGGACCCAAGATACACATGGGTCAGGGATGCGACAATGACCGAGTTGTTCCTTGAAGGGACCGAGCCCAGCCATTTTGACACGTGCGACGTGCATCAGACGGCAACAATCTGCACCGCCAGCACAGATCCCTACGGCAGGTACCTGCTGGCTAATGAATATTGTCCACCCGAGACGACAATGGAAATAATCGGAATTGTAAGGCCTGTCCCTTATATACCTTCATTGAATCCCGATCCAGAGGATAGATACTTAAGAACAGACGACATGGCCATTGAAATACCGGTGGGTGAATACTGTACGGTCCACGGATTGCCTTCCAATGAAGATGAAACCATAATAACCGAGCCCGTTGAAGATGAAGAGGATGCCGATTAGCACCGAATGAAATAAAACAGCTTATTTAAAACCTTCCATATAACCTACAATGGAAGGTTTTTTCTTGCTACCATATTATCTGCCTCGGGGTTTTTAGTTAACCGTTTGCCTCGGGCATTTGGTCGACTGTTTGCCTTAGGCATTTGGTCGACTGTTTGCCTTAGGCATTTGGT
>CAZWVS010000061.1:2003-10377 GCA_964636935.1 uncultured Clostridiaceae bacterium | reverse complement strand
TATTTCTATCTTGACGGCTCAACAAAGGCAGTCGAAAGAGGCAAGATGGTAAACTCATTCAATGAAGGAGGGGCGGATGTCTTTTTGATATCATTGAAGGCGGGAGGCACAGGGCTTAATCTTACCGGTGCCGATATGGTGATCCACTACGACCCCTGGTGGAATCCGGCGGTCGAGGACCAGGCTACGGACAGAGCCTACAGGATCGGGCAGGAAAAAGCCGTCCAGGTCATCAAACTGATATCCGCCGGCACCATAGAAGAAAAAATATATAATCTTCAGCAAAAAAAGAAAGCGCTTGTTGATTCTGTAATAAAACCCGGCCAGACGCTTATAACCCAGCTGAGCAAGGATGAAATCGAGGGTTTGTTCAGCCTTTAACCATCCGGAAGACCGCCCGGGCCGGAGGTTCGTCATATTGTTCCCTGAGTGAGTTTTAGCAGGCATTTAATTGCACTTTGTAAAAGACCCGTGACAAAAATCTTTATTAGTGTATAATTAAAAAGAGGTTTTTTATAAGGTGCCTTTTTTATTGTAATCAGGTATCATTATATTAATTAATCTAATGGGAGGAACCATGGAACATCACATCAAAAACAAAATCTACCATGTGGAAATTCTGCCGCCGAAACAGGATGTAACAATCGAAAAACTCCATAAAGACCTGAATTCATTCGCTGACAAATTCAACAGGGTTATGAGTGACGGGCGTTGTGCATGCATTACCGACAATGCAATGGGGTTGCTGGCTTTTCAGGGCACTGAAGTTATTGAAGAGTTGAATCTAAAAGTCGATCCTGAACAGGTTATGATTCATCTCAACACTTTTCACACCAAGGAAAATCTGGATGAAATACTTGATTCCTGCATAGGGCTGGGAATCAAATATTTGCTCGTAGTCAGCGGAGACGGCTCGGCCAAGCTGCCTAAACTCCAGCCGTCCGACATAGGGGCTGTCGGTGTGGAGGCCGTGACTTCAGTTGAGCTGACCCGGTACATACATCGCGAGTATCCCGGACAATTCATTATAGGGGTCGCTTTTAACCCATATGAACCCCAGGAGCATGAATTTGCCAAAATGGAAAGAAAACTGGATGCGGGTGCTACATTTATCATCACACAGCCGATCATAGAACAAAACCAGATTGTTGATAAGCTGCTTGAACTGTATCCTGACATACCGACCATCATAGAGGCCTGGATGAGCAAGAAACTCAGCCTGCTTTCCGATGCTGTCGGATATGAAATACCCGAAGATACTGTTTTCGACCCTATTGCCACATTGGAAAAACTTCACAAGCTGTATCCGAAATGCGGGGTTTATCTCTCCCTGCTCGGATTTAAATATCAGATAAACAAAATCGACGGATTATGGAAATAGCCGCTAAATCGAAGGAGGAAAGAATATGAAAATCGTTGTCTGTATAAAGCAGGTGCCTGCCACCACAGATGCAAAGATAGATCCGGAAACCAAAAGAATCATACGTGAAGGCGTAAAGGCCGAACTCAATCCTTTTGATACATATGCTGTCGAAGAAGCCGTTATATTGAAAAAGCGCTTCGGCGGCGAAGTCATAACACTTTCAATGGGCCCCCCCAGCGCTGTAAACAGTCTCAGGGAAACCCTTTCGGTCGGAGCCGACAAAGCCATACTTCTCAGCGACCGCGCATTAGGCGGTTCCGACACCTGGGCGACAAGCTACGCCCTGTCCAAAGCAATTGATAAAATCGGCGATGTCGATTTGGTGCTTTGCGGAAAGCAGGCTGTTGACGGCGACACCGCGCAGGTGGGTCCGGGCATTGCGGCCCATCTCGAATGGATGCAGGCCACTTATGTGAGCAATGTGAATGAACTAACCCCGGAAACCATAACCGTCCAAAGGATGCATGAAGACGGTTATGACATATGCGAATTGCAGCTTCCCGCGGTAATAACGGTCGTCAAGGGAATCAACACTCCAAGGATTCCCACCCTCAAGGGCCGTCTGGCTTCGGAAGAAGAGGAAATCCCGGTTTGGTCGGCGGCCGATATTGAGGCTGAAGAGGATAAAATCGGTCTGATGGCTTCCCCAACAAGAGTTGTGAAAACCAATCCCCCGCCGCCAAGGGAATCCAGCACAATAAAAATCGAAGGCTCCCCCGAGCAATGCGCCAAGGACCTTTTCCACCAACTGCGTCTGCGCAGCATACTGTAAAGCGAGGAATGTATATATGATAGCATTAACCGACAAAGAAAGAAGTGAATACAAGAATATCTGGGTTGTAGCCGAACAACTGTCCGGTATCATACAGCAGGTTACACTCGAACTGATAGGGGCCGCCCGTCCTCTGGCCGACGCCAGAGGCTCTGAAGTATGGGTTTTTGTATCGGGCCCCTCAATGGTTGATCAGGCAAAAGAACTCCATGCATACGGGGCTGATAAGATAATCGTGGTTGAAGATGAACAGTTAATGAACTTCAACGATGAGATGGAAGCTAAAATTCTCGGAAGAATAATCAAAAAATACAAACCCGAAGTGGTGATATGCGGAGCCACCACAAGAGGAAGAGCCTTGATACCCCGTGTGGCGGTAACAGACGTCTGCGGGCTTACCGCCGACTGCACGGAGCTTTCAATAGATCCGGAAAACGGCGACCTTCTTCAGACACGTCCTGCATTCGGCGGGAATATAATGGCAACCATCCGCTCCTCAAATCACCGTCCCCAGATGGCGACTGTAAGGCCGAGGGTCATGAAGGTCCCCGAGCCCGATGAAACACGCACAGGGGAAATAATAATGGAACCCGTTGTTGACTCGGATAGGGTCGGTGCGAAAAAGATCCTGGAGGTTTTCCATAGCCAGGAAAACACGGTGAACCTGGCCGATGCCCAGATAATTATTTCCGGAGGCCGCGGAATGAACGGCCCCCAGGGATTTGAACTTCTAAAAAAACTTGCATCAAAGGTTGAGGGCGCGGTTGGCGCGAGCAGAGCCGCCGTTGACGCCGGGTGGATAGCGTATAATCATCAGGTTGGACAAACCGGTCAGACCGTTCAGGCCACAGTCTATATGGCCTGTGGTATTTCAGGCCAGATTCAGCACCTTGTAGGCATGCAGTCGTCTGACTTAATAATCGCTATTGACAAAAACCCGGATACACCCCTGATGCAGATGGCGGACATCGCGGTTGTCGGAGATTTATTTGAAATAATCCCCCTTCTGATTGAAGAAATACCCAAATTGTAATTTGCAGATAGACATTAAAAAGGAGCTGTTTCATATTCCTATGATGACAGCTCCTTTTTTTTGAATTATTTTATGTTATTTGGGTTCATAGCCATCCAGTTTGCCTTCCCTGTATGCCGTCAGGTATTCCATGCAGTAATCATCATGGCCCATCAGCGCTTCAACCGCATAAAGGAAAGTCATCAGCTTCTTGTCGAGGGGGTTCAATATTGCCCCATCCATCCCATTTGCAACAGCCGCTACAAGAAATGTCTGATTCATGAGTTTTCTCGCAGGGATTCCAAAAGAAATATTGCTCAGGCCGCATGTCACATGAACATCCGGAAACTCTTCCTTGACCTTCCGCATTGTGCCGATTGCGACTTTCCCATAATGTGAACCTGTGCCGATGGGGCGAATCAACGGATCTATAAATATATCCTCATGGGCAACACCTGCATCAGAAAGCTCTGGTATCAGTCTTCTTGCAATGGCAACACGGTCTTCTTCCGTTTCCGGCATTCCTGTGTCGTCCATGCATAAGGCAATTACCGCAGTTTTATATTTAACCACCAACGGGAGTACGGCTTCAAAACGTTCCGACTCGGCGGTTATGGAATTGATAATCGGTTTGCCGTTTTTATTGGCTTCAAGACCCCTTTCAAGTGCTTCAGGGTTGGGCGAGTCCATTGAAAGCGGTGCATCTGTAACTTCCTGAACCGTGTTTACAAGCCACTCCAGCCTGTCAGGCTCATCATTGAAAAACATTCCCGCATTTAGGTCTATGTATGTCGCCCCGGCCTTGACCTGAGTCAAAGCAAGGTTCTGTATGGTCTTGGAATCATAATTTTCAATAGCCGGTTTAACCTTTTTCAAGGTGCTGTTAATCTTTTCTCCAATAATTATCACAAACGGACCCTCTCTTCATTATAAGTTTTTATTCATTATATTTCATCCCCAACACCTTGTCAAACCATGGACAGCGTCGATATGCGGGTATGGGTTTTTTTCTTTTCCTGTTTTCCTTCAGTGAAATTACGGGATATGAATCCTGATGTTTCAAACACGTTATTCCTTTTTTTCAAATGCTTCATGCGCCATGTATGAAGACCTCACAAAGGGTGCGCTGGCCACATATTCGAATCCGAGCTTCCGGGCTTGTTCGGCATATTCGTCAAATGCTGCGGGGGTTATGTATTCGATCACAGGATGGTGGAGCTTGCTTGGGGCAAGGTATTGCCCGATTGTAAGAAACTCGCATCCGTGGGCACGCAGATCCTTCATGACTTCAATGACCTGGGCCTTTGTCTCACCCAGTCCAACCATAATCCCTGATTTGCTTTTTATTTCCGGGTCCATTTCCTTCACATTGGATAGAACTTCAAGGGACTGCTTGTATTCGGCCTGCGGCCTGACTTCATTGTACAGCGGCGGCACGGTTTCCACATTGTGCGCTATTACGTCCGGCTGAGCATCCACAACTTCCTTTAGAGCCTCCCTGTCGCCCTGGAAATCGGGAATCAACACTTCAATGCCCACACCGGGCGTGGTTTTCTTGATGCTTCGTATCACAGCGGCGAAATGATATGCTCCGCCGTCGGGAAGGTCGTCCCTTGTCACCGAGGTTATGACCACGTATTTAAGTTTGAGGGCTTTTACAGCTTCCGCAATACGTCGGGGTTCGTCCGAATCCACAACTTCGGGGTTTTCACTCGTAACATTGCAGAATCTGCAGTTTCTGGTGCAGTTTTTACCCAGTATCATAAAAGTGGCCGTTCCGGCCTGGAAACATTTGCCCCTGTTGGGACAAAGGGCTTCATCGCATACTGTGTTTAGATGATACTTCTCAAGTATACCCCTCACTTCTTTGTATCCGCTTCCCGCAGGCACCCTAATTCTCAGCCATTCAGGTTTTCTTTCCATTCCTACACCAGTCCCCCTATATCCGTTTCAACGGCATTGAACCCGTAGATATCTTCCATCTCTCTGATTATGCTTTGTGTGGTTTTTTCAAAATCGGCTTCCCTTCCGAGAATTGACTTCACCGACACCACACCCCTGTCGTTCAAGCCGCAGGGTATTATCCAATTGAAATGGGACATGTCCGTATTTACATTAAAAGCGAATCCGTGCATTGTCACCCATCTTCTTACAGCCAGCCCGATGGCCGCTATTTTATTTTCTCCTATATATACGCCGGTGTGGGTGCCGGATTCCGCGCGTCCTTCTATTTCAAAATTTTTAGCAAGTACGTTTATTATGGTTTTTTGCAGGTTTTCAACAAAGCTGCGTATGTCCCTGCCGTAACCTGTCAGGTCGAACACGGGATAGACCACCAGCTGCCCCGGCCCGTGATAGGTGACGTCGCCGCCACGTTCAACCCAATGGGTTTCCACCCCATGCTGTTTTAAAAACTCTTCGGGGACGACTATGTTCTCATCCCGTCCCCTTCTTCCCATCGTTATTACCGGGTTGTGCTCCACTACTATCAGCACGTCTCCTATTTCGCCTTTTATGCGCCGGTCCCTGAGACTTCGCTGCATCTCAAGTACTTCGCCGTAGCCGGCCCTTCCGAGATTTAAAAGATTAATATCCCTTTTCACCATCAAGCTCCTCCGAATTCATTCCATGAAAGGGAATTCCCTATCGTCAAGTCCGTCCGCTTTGATTATATCCGTTTCAACAGGCCTTTTGTTGACAGTGTTCACAAAAACCCCTTCAGTCAGCGGGCTGTACATGAGGTTCAAATCGGTCTCGTTGTTTTTAAACCATATCTTTCGCGATTTGGCGCCTTCCTGCAATACCATGAGATCCTTAAGTTCGAAATCGGAAGCCTCGCTTATAAAGGTGTCCATATCGGGCATGTCGGCCCTTGCCACGCACACGAACCCGTTGGTGGATAGTATCATTTCCTTCTCTGAGAAGCTTTTTGGAGGCCCTTCGTAGTTATAGAAGGATATTAGTATGTGGTCGTTGGCTTTTTCTATCCTAAGGAAGACTTTCCTGCCCAGATCCGTAACTTCAAGAGGTATGAACGCAAAGAATGATTTATGCACATTCACGTATACACTCTCCTTTTGCTCCGAGGTGTAGGGCAGTTGTTCGACCTCGCCTGAATCTGTGTGGATTTTGATGTCATCGAAAAAATGAACGGGTATCATAACCGACAGTTTTGCGCTTTTTACACTGTTTCTCTCATATTGCTTCGGTTTGTAGCTTACGATGGCGCTGCCCTTGTCCTGCAAGCTGATCTTCCTTCCCTCGTCCCTAAACGCCATTGTGTCGGTTTTACCGAAAATATTGTATTCGTTGCTTTGTCCCGGCAGCTTGTCATTGAATATATATCTGGAATAGATGACCCCTGTATCGTATAGCCTTTTGGCTATTTTCTTGTTTTTGTAGGTTATATAGAAGGATTCTGAAAGCGCTCCCCCGTGGAACTGGCTCTGTGCCGTCCCCATTGCGAATTCACCGGTCATGTATGTGTAGTTGCGTCCCCTCCATCCGCCGTATTCGTGCATCATTTCTTCGGGGACGTTGTCTATTATGTTCCCCGGGATGCATTCCGTCATATAACGGGTCTCGTAGGGATATTCCTTATTGAAAGCGTGGTGTTTCAAATAATCCGGGTAGTGGTAGTTCGTGTTTATTATCCAGGCTATGTTCGGCAGTGTCAGATTCTCAAGCCCTCCGTGCATGACCTGTTTTTCATGTGGCTTGAACAGATCAGCGACCGGGTTAGAGAAAACCTTGTCCCCCAGAACATACCATGCCAGTCCGGAAAACAGATGGGGGTGTCCCACCATGTCTATGGCATATGCCCGCGAATGAGGTCCCGCCATGCGGGATGTCTCGGGATGGAAATGTGTCGCTACCTCTATCCACATCCTCTCTTCGCACATCAAAGCCAGGTTGCGGGCTTTTTCATCCTGCACATGTTCAGCCATTTCGGCAAAGCAAAGCGTATCTATCGGGGTGTAAGTGTTGCTGCCGTATTCCATTAATGCGCCGTTTCTTCTAAACAGGTCTGCGACGCCTTCCAGCTTTTCCATTCCCTTTTCGAAGTATTCCGGCATGTCGAACATTTCACCCGCGACAAGCAGCGTGAATATGGCCATGTTGGCGAAATTGTCGTTGTACATTGATATGTGGATCCGGTCCGATGCCATCCTTTCGAGGCTCCCCTTGACATATTCCGTCATCTTCTCCCTGACATCGTCATCAAGGAGGCCGCCGTATCTTCGAAGTAGCTGTGTGAAGTTCATGGGAATGAAGTGGCATTTGTCAAACTTTGTGTTTCGGATTATGGAATTGGCCCTTTTGGCATATTCCCCTCCCGCTTCGAACAGCGGGAAACAGTGCCAGGCCGTCTCCCTGAACCCGATATCCCTTTCAAGTCCGACAGTCCCGCCCTCCGGCGTTATGACCTCCAGCATCTTATCAATATACATCTTATTGTAAAGCGCCCTTCTTTCCTGCGCGCCGTTTCCGGAATAGGTGTTCATTATGGCATCCTCCCGCTTTTTTTCCATTCTACCACAATACCCATGCGTTTTGCCTCCCCTTTTGCCTGACAAAAAAACCGCTCCGGGAAAAAGAGTTAACCATATGCCCGGGGCAAACGGTTGACCAAATGCCCGGGGCAAACGGTTGACCAAACGCCCGGGGCAAACAGTTGACCAAATGCCCGGGGCAAACAGTTGACCATGTGCCCGAGGCAAACGGGCGGGCTTGACTTTTGGGGGCGGTTGGTGTAGCGTGATTTATACATAAGCGGAAAATATTTGGGCAGAGTAGGTTTGTGCGCGTTAAGTGTCCGGGGTACGGGAAGTTGACCCTGGAACGACGGATTTGAAATCCACGGTGCATTCACCGCATTCCGCTGCCACCTAGAGATTGGTTCTTTATGTGGTTTGCCATAAAAGGACCATTTTTATGACAAACACGAGAAAACTGGTGTTCATTTCATTATTGATAGCGCTCACCGTGGTGCTTGCCCGATTTGTTTCTTTCAAGTCGGATATTGTCAGGATCAGCCTTGAGTTTTTTCCCATAGCCGTGTCCGCAATGCTGTTCGGCCCGCTGGCGGGGGGTATCACCGCCGCATTAGCGGATATTGTCGGCGGGCTGCTTTTCCCCCACGGGGCTTTTTTCCCGGGTTTCACAT
>CAZWVS010000061.1:0-1993 GCA_964636935.1 uncultured Clostridiaceae bacterium | reverse complement strand
GGAGTAATATACGGAATTTTCCTTTACAAAAAAAAGACTACGATATTGCGGGTTGTATCATGCGTTTTCACCAAACTGCTTGTCGTGGATCTGATCCTTGTGACATTATGGCTGGTCATCTACTTTAAGACCCCCATCGAGGCAATGGCTGTGGCAAGGCTCATAAAGTTTGCGGTTATGCTTCCCATCGAGGGGCTTCTCGTTTATTACGGCAAAAAGATGCTGGTTGACAAAATCGACAGGATCGGGCGTCCCAGACCTTCAAACGCCCCTGATAAACACAGTGTTTCATAGAACAATATGAGTAACAAAAAAACAACCGGCACTTTCCCTGCAGATAGTGCCGGTTGATCAAAAATCGATATTGTTTCTATTTCCTGTCGTCATCCCTTCTTTGCTTTACCATCGTCATTCCTCCCATGGAAGCCAGAAAGAGTCCGGCTATTGAAAGTATGTACGATAGAAAGCTAATGAAAAAGCCCGCCTTCATGACCCCTGCGACCATAAGCAGCGGGAAAAGCACTCCCAGGGCCATTAGTGAAATCCCTATTATTATGAAAAGCTTAGGTTTTATCGTCATAGTTTTCCGCTTCGTCCTTATACAGCCAGCATGACACGAAATGGTTCGGTCCCACCTCGAATTCGGGTGGATTCTCCACTTCGCACAAGCCTTTTATCCTTTTCGGGCATCTAACATGATATCTGCATCCCGGCGGGGGCTTTAAAAGACTTGGCGGTTCACCCTCGGGTATTTCCTTGTAGATTTTAGCGTTAGCCGCATCAGGCTCGCTTGTAGCCATCAGCAGGGCTTCAGTGTAAGGATGCTTGTAGTCATTGATGATATCGTTGACATTGGCCTTTTCTATCAGCCTTCCGGCATACATTACAAAAATTCGCTCGGAGAAATATCTTACCGTCGACAGGTCGTGGGTGATATAAATAACCGATAGGCCGTGTTCTTCCTTCAAGCCTTCAAGCAGTTTCAAAACCTCCACCCTTACGGATGCGTCAAGCATGGAAACAGGCTCGTCGGCTACAACCATTTTCTGTCTTAAAATCATAGCCCTGGCTATTACGACGCGCTGCTGCTGTCCGCCGCTCAACATATGGGGGTATTTGTTGATGAAATCTTCAACAGGGGTCAGACTCACTTCCTCCATCGCCTGCCTTATCCTCTTATCGATTTCCTCGCGTTCCTTGATCCCGTTGCAAAGGAGAGGCTCCTCTAAAATCTTACCCAGTGTCATAAACGGGGGTATGGCGCCAAAGGGGTCCTGCTGCACATAGCCGACCTGGGAATGGTACCATCTTTCAGTCAACTTGTCCTGCTTGTTTATATCTTCGTTCTTATAAACTATATATCCTTCCTTTGGTTCGTAAAGGCCGAGTATGGACTTCATCAATGTGGTTTTACCGCAACCGGATTCACCCACTATCGCAATGGCCTCCTTTGCGTGCAGGTCGAAGGAAACACCGTCAACCGCCTTAACATAGCCTATGTTTCCAAACCCGAACTTTTTCAGTTCGAAATATACTTTTAGGTTGTTGACCGAGAGGACTATGTCCTCCGGATAATCGAATTTAACTTTTTCATTATGCTTTTTTCTTGCCATATCATTCAACCTCGTCCCTGTCTTCATAAAGCCAGCATTTCATAGAATTCCCGTCTTTTACATAAACCGGCGGATCCTCTTTTTCGCATATGTCCATCTTGTAAGGGCATCTGGGGGCGAACCTGCATCCGGGAACTTTGTCTATCCCTATTAGGCTCGGGGGTTTGCCTACAATGAATTCCAATTCCTGCTCACCGTGCAGCTTGGGCACGCTTGCCATCAGTTTTTTGGAATACGGGTGGTAGGGCTTTTCGAAAAACACATCGGCCACGGTGGCTTCCACTATCTGGCCCGCATACATGACAATAACCCTGTCGGCCAGTTCAGATGATGTTGCAATATCGTGGGTCACCAGCATATAGCTTACGTTTTCTTCTTTT
>CAZWVS010000060.1:9648-10388 GCA_964636935.1 uncultured Clostridiaceae bacterium | reverse complement strand
AAAAAAACTCGGCATCAACGGCAAACCCGAAATCGAGAAATACGGGGTTGAACCGTTCATAAGGGAATGTAAAAAAAGCGTATGGAAATATAAGGGCAACTGGGAGGTCATGAGCGAAAAGGTCGGTTTCTGGGCGGATATGGAAAACCCGTACGTCACTTATGACAACAACTATATAGAATCCGTATGGTGGGCTCTAAAGACAATATGGGACAAGGACCTGTTATACAAGGGCCATAAAATCATCCCTTACTGCCCGCGCTGCGGAACAAGCCTTTCCAGCCATGAAGTGGCTCAAGGCTACAAAGACGTATGTGACGAGTCCGCCTATGTGAAATTTAAAATGAAAGGCGTTGAAAACACATATCTGATGGCATGGACAACCACGCCGTGGACGCTTCCGTCAAACCTGGCGCTTACAGTCGGTCCCGAAATCGATTATGTAAAAGCAGAGCAAAACGGTGAAAAGATAATACTTGCAAAAGCGCTTGCGGAAAATGTGCTTGAAAGCGGATACGAAATCCTTGAAACAATGAAGGGCAAGGAGCTTGAAGGGGTCGAATACGAGCCATTGTTTGATTTTTCGAAAACAGACGCAAAGGCACATTTTGTGTGTCTCGGAGATTTTGTAACCCTTACCGAAGGCACGGGGATCGTACACATAGCACCGGCTTTCGGCGAAGACGACGCAGTCATAGGGAAAAAATACAATCTGCCTTTTGTCCAGTTTGTCGACGAGC
>CAZWVS010000060.1:0-9638 GCA_964636935.1 uncultured Clostridiaceae bacterium | reverse complement strand
AATATCTTGAAGAGCAAGGCCTTCTATATAAAAAGAGCGAATACGAGCATTCATATCCGTTTTGCTGGAGATGCGACACACCTTTGATATATTACGCCAGGGACACCTGGTTCATAGAAATGACGAAAATGAAGGAACGGCTCCTTGCAAATAATGCAAAAATCAACTGGATACCAAAAGCCATCGGCGAGGCGCGTTTTGGCAATTTTCTGAAAAATGTAGTTGACTGGGGAATATCCAGGGAGAGATACTGGGGCACACCACTGCCCATATGGGAATGCGGATGCGGCCACAGGACGGCCATCGGCAGCATAGCCGAGCTTAAGGAAAAGGGTGACGGCGTTCCTGACGACATAGAGCTGCACAAACCATATATAGATGAAATAAAATTGAAATGCCCTGAATGCGGCGGCGAAATGACCAGGGTGAGCGAAGTGATAGACTGCTGGTTCGATTCGGGGGCCATGCCTTTTGCGCAATGGCATTATCCATTTGAGAACAAGGAGCTTTTTGAAGAGAATTTCCCCGCCGATTTCATAAGTGAGGCGCTGGATCAGACAAGGGGCTGGTTCTACACGCTGCTTGCAATATCAACGCTCTTGTTCGATGAGCCGGCATATAAGAACGTAATAGTGCTCGGCCTGGTGCAAAACAAAGACGGGCAGAAGATGAGCAAAAGCAAAGGGGATTATGTGGACCCCGATGTCGTGCTGGACAAACAGGGCGCAGACGCGGTCAGATGGTACTTCTACACGGCAAGCGCGCCGTGGCTTCCAAGCAGGTTCTACGAAGAGGCGGTCAGCGAAGGGCAGAGAAAGTTCATGGGCACTTTCTGGAACACATATGCTTTTTATGTGCTTTATGCGGACATCGACAAATTCAACCCGCTGGAACATGAGCTTGAATATGACAAATTGTCCCTTATGGACAAATGGATACTGTCCAAGTTGAATTCATTGATAAAGTTCACGGATGAAAGTCTTGAACAATATAAAATAACAGAACCGGCAAGGGCCATGCAGAAATTCGTGGACGATCTAAGCAACTGGTATGTGAGAAGGGGTCGTGAAAGGTTCTGGCAGAAGGAGAACAACCAGGACAAGATAAACGCCTATATGACACTTTATACGGTCCTTGTGGAGCTTGCAAAAACAAGCGCCCCCTTCATACCGTTCATGTCGGAGGAAGTATATCAAAACCTCGTCGTCGGCCTGGATGAAAATGCGCCGGAAAGCATTCATCTGTGTGATTATCCGTCGGCGGATGAGGGCATGATCGATGAAAAACTTGAAAAACGCATGGAAGATGTGCTTAAGGTGGTTGTGCTCGGGAGAAGCATAAGGAACAGCGCAGGCATAAAAAACAGGCAGCCGCTGGCAAAAATATACATAAGCGGTGAAATCGACCTGCCGGGTGAATATGCCGGGCTGGTAAGCGACGAGCTTAATATCAAGGAGATATCATATACAGATGATGCCGCATCATTTATAGATTATGATTTAAAACCGCAGCTTAAGACCCTGGGACCCAAATACGGGAAACTCATACCGAAAATCTATAAGGTTCTCGAGCAGGCGGACGGGTCCGCGGTTATGAAAGCTTTTTCGAAAGGGGAAAAAGTCGTTTTTGATATCGACGGTGTCCCGGTTGAGCTTTCCGAAGAGGATGTGCTTTCCGAAACCGTGCAAAAAGAGGGCTTCCTGTCTGAATCGGGAGATAACGTAACCGTTGTCATGGATACAACGATGACTGACCAACTTATAGAAGAAGGTTTTGTAAGGGAGATAGTCAGCAAGCTGCAGACAATGAGAAAGGACGCCGGATTCGAAGTGCAGGATCATATAATGCTCTATTATGACGGAAGTGAAAAGGTCAGGGACGTCATATCCGACAATATCGAAACCATCTACGAAGAGACTCTGGCCGAAGGCGGCATTGAAAAAGCCGAAAACTGCGAATACACAATGGAATGGAACATCAACGGCGAAGAAGCGGTCTTTGGAATAAGCAGGGTATAATTTTTACAAGATATAGAATAATGAATACGGCTATAAGCAAATCCGGTGCCTATGATATAATGGGATTACCGGATTTGTTTACTTTGCGGAGGTCATATGAAAAAAACAATCATTCCCATATTGATTCTGTCGATAATACTGTCAAGCATGACGGCTTCATGTGATACACAACCTGAAGATTCGGTGGAAAGCACATTTGAAATATATCTGGCGACCGCCGAAAGCGCCAGGGAGTTCGGATGCTCCAGCATTGAAAAGCTGGTTTTGGAAGAAGAGCCTGTCATCACAGGGGAGGATATAAGGAGCTACTACTGGGAGCAGCACGTTGTTGAAGTGACTTCAGAGTTTGCAAAAGAGGTCTATGAAAAAGACAATGACCAATATGATGAATACTCTATAGACGAAAACGGCCTGAGGCAATACGAAAAAGGAGGAAGCAGACTTCTCGGTTCTGCCCAATACATGTGCTTTGTCGTAGTGGTGGACGGCAAAAGGGTTTATTCCGGAACCTTCACAGGCAGCACTTATGTTCCCCAGACTCCCGATGAAATAATAATAGGCGATGTGGCGGAAAACAGGTTTGCAATAATTTATAACGTCGGAGGGTTCGACAGGCGAAACGACGACGCAGTATATGAATACTTCAAAGATGCCGGAAAAATGGAAAAAATTCCGGAAGACATATCCGAACAGATGCTCGAGGAGATGCAAAACAGGATAGATGCATTCGAAAGCAGATATGCCCTTTTGCAAGAAAGATATGACGCATTGGAAGATAAGGTTGACGATTACGAAGACGAACTCGATGCAAGGGAGGCTTTGGAGGACTGGCAGAGGGAAAGGCTGAGGTTATACATGCTTGAAACCCAGGAAAATTCAGGCCATGAAGCATTTTGCAGACTTCTGGAAGGCCTTGACATGACCGATGTCGGGAGCATATCGAAAGCGGCTGACTTTTTCAGGCAGAGCGCTACATCGTCGGATTATGTGAACGACAGGATGTTCAATGTGTTCGAAGAGTTCTTCAACATTGTCATAGAGGGTATCCCGGTTTATAACGGATTTGACGAGATCGACGAGGAGTTCATTAGCAGTGCATATTCAAACGGGGTCGTTGTGAGTGTTGAGGGCGGCAGGATATCCGCAGCGCCCAGAAACAGTTACCTGAAAGCGAATTTTGAGCTTTTCCTTTCAGAGGAGTTGAATGAATACCTGTCCATTATTGAATTCGAGCTTTCGATTGCAAAAAACAACGATGCAATGGGAATAGTCGAAAACAACAATCTTTCAATAGATATGAAAGGCTTGGCGGATCTCATATACAGATGGGGAAAATTTGCTAAAGAGAGGCCGTACAATTTCCCGTTCAATTACAAAGCGAAGGAAAAGGCTGAAAGGTATATGGATATATTCATAGGCAGGGAAAGCATGGACGAGTCCCCGGTATATGATATTCAAAGCGGTGAGCTTCTGGATGAAGCCAAAGAAGCTTATTTGCATTTTATAAATAAATACAAGGATTCGACGTATTACGAAATCATTACAGAGCTATATGTGCTGCTCGAAGGCAATGCCTTCATTTTCAACGATGATATCAAGGAATATGTAAAGGCATTGGATTTCAGGACACAATAACCGATGTTGATTTTATTTCTTGACATCTCATGGTGTCGGATGTAATATTTAATAAAGGTAGGATTATGAGAACGAATTATAACGGACAGTTTTATTTTTTCTTTTTTAGGAATTGCGAGAAGTGAGTCCGGATATATCCTGCAAAATTCAAGGATAACAGAGGCTCACAAAGCCTCTGTTTTTTTATTAAGCCGAATCGGGGCGTTTCGGCAAATAATTTAAGGGAGTCGGGAAAATGGTTATTGTTCTAAAACCGCATGCATCAAGGCAGAAGATAGAAGAACTGGTCTTTGAAATAGAAGATAAGGGGCTTACGGTTGAAAAAGTCGTAGGCAGCGACTATACGATCCTGGGGCTGGTGGGGGACACCAGCGCCATAGACATGGACAGGATGCAGGTCAATGAGATAGTGCATAAGGTAATGCGCATACAGGAGCCTTTCAAAAGGGCAAACAGGCTGTTCCATCCCAAAAGCAGCGTGGTCAAGGTGGACGGCTTCGAGTTCGGCGGCAACAGGATAGGGGTGATTGCCGGTCCGTGTTCAGTGGAAGGCGAGGAGCAGATAGTCAATATCGCTAAGCAAGTGAAAAAGGGGGGCGCAGCTTTTTTAAGGGGCGGTGCATTCAAACCCAGATCCTCGCCGTATAGTTTCCAGGGCCTTGGATATGAGGGGCTTGAGCTTCTAAAAATCGCGAAACAGGAAACAGGGCTGCCGATCGTTTCCGAAGTGCTTTCAGAAAACATGGTTGAACGGTTTGCAAGGGATGTGGACCTTATTCAGGTGGGCGCCAGGAACATGCAAAACTTCATGCTGCTAAAAGAACTTGGTAAAATCAAAAAGCCGATACTTCTAAAGCGCGGACTTTCGGCCACCATAGAGGAATGGCTGATGTCCGCCGAATACATAATGTCCGAAGGCAACCCAAACGTGGTTCTTTGCGAAAGGGGTATAAGGACTTTCGAAAAATATACAAGGAACACATTGGATGTGAGCGCCGTGCCCGCGATAAAGAAAATGTCGCATCTCCCCATAATTGTGGATCCGAGTCACGCGACCGGTATGAGCTGGATGGTGATGCCCATGGCAAGGGCCGCCGTTGCCGCCGGAGCCGACGGGATAATGATAGAAGTGCATAACGACCCCGAGCATGCCCTAAGCGACGGAAACCAGTCGATAACACCCGTTGAATTCAGTGGTCTTATGAACAGTTTGAGAATAATTTCGGGCGCGATAGGAAGGTGTATTTAAATGAAGCATATCAAGGTGAGCCTTGAAGGAGGCAAATATTCAATTCACATAGGCGCAGGGGCATACGGGCTTCTAGGTGAAGAGATAAAGGAAAAAGGCTGTTCATATTATATAGTCTCGGACTCCATGGCCTGGGAGTTGTACGGAGAAAGGCTGCTTAACGTTCTTCCCGAAGAACCCTCCGGCATAACTCTCGTGAGGGGTGAATCAAATAAGAACATGAACACTGTTTCCGACATCCTTGAAGATTGTGCCAGATCACAGATCTCGAGAAGCGACTGTATAATATCCTTCGGCGGAGGCGTGTGCGGCGACATAGCGGGTTTCTGCGCAGCCATATACATGAGGGGTATAGAATACCACCAGGTGCCGACAACACTGCTTTCGCAGGTTGACAGCAGCATAGGCGGCAAAACCGCTGTAGACCTTATAGCAGGCAAAAACCTTGCGGGCTGCATAAAACAACCGGCGGGGGTGTATATAGACCCGGCAGTCCTTGAAACACTCCCATTGAAGGAATTGCGCCAGGGAAAGGCTGAAATGATCAAGACGGCATTGATTTACGACCCCTTGTTGTGCAGTCAATTTGAAGAAGGCGTAGTGGTGAACTCAAACAGCATAAAAAGCGTAATAGAAATAAAACTCGGTTTTGTAAAAAGCGACGAGTATGACAAAGGCGACAGGATGCTTTTGAATTTCGGCCACACGATCGGCCACGCCCTTGAAAAAAAGGTGGGGTTCGGCAATATATCCCACGGGGACGCGATAGCCATAGGAATGGCCGAAATAACAAGGATTTCCGAAAGCGCGGGACTAAGCGACAAGGGCACTGCGGAATATGTGGAAACCATCCTGAAGGCAAACGGGTTGCCTGTGGATCTTGAAATACCTGTAAGTGAATTAAAAAATGAAATCGCTTCGGACAAGAAGAATATAAACAAAAAACTCAATCTCTCATTGATACAAAAACCCGGTGAGGCATTCATTTATCCCGTCGATATTGACAAATTCATAAAAATGGCGGGTGATGTTTGATGGATGTCAGGATAAGGCCGTCAAAACTGAGCGGAACCATAGAAGCTCAGCCTTCAAAAAGCGATGCTCACCGCAGAATCATAGTTGCGTCATTTTCAAAAGGAGTTTCAAAAGTTGACAATGTAGTCTTATCCGACGATATAAAGGCAACTATCAGAGGCCTGGGCAACTCAGGAAGCGAATTTGAAATTCAATCATCCGAAAAATTCAAGGACAGGGTTTCACTTGTCATAACCGGCTCGAACGGATGTGCCGAAACCGATGAAAAAAGAATCGTAAATTGCGGCGAATCCGGTTCGACCTTGAGATTTTTATCTATGATCTACGCATGCTGCGGAGGGCATACCGTGTTTTTGGGAGAGGGGAGGCTTCCACGAAGATCCATGCAGGCGGCTGTCGACATCTTGAAAAATCACGGGATTTCCGTTGAATATCCCGGAAACGGTGTGTTTCTGCCCATGGAGATCAAAGGGAGGCTTGAAGGAGCTGAATTCAGGATTGATACAAACGTCACAAGTCAGCTGCTTTCAGGATTATTGATGGGACTTTCCCTAAACGGCAGAAAAGGCCTGGTATTGGCAGTCGGTGAAAACGAGTCAAAGGGATATGTTGAAATGACCGTCGGGATCCTCGCAGAAGCGGGGGTCGACATAAAAAGCGGGGAAAAGTATGAAATAAGATCAGCTTTCATTCCCAAGGCGATGGAATCGAAGGTCGAAGGCGACTGGTCCAATGCTTCATATTTCATAGCGATGAAACAAATGGGCGCGGATATAGACATTGAAGGGCTAAACGAAAATTCAATCCAGCCCGACAGCGCCGCACCGGTTCTGTTTCAGCGGATCTTGTCGGATGGCGCGATTATAGATGTTTCATCATGTCCGGACCTCATGCCGGCTTTGGCTGTGACCGCGGCGACATCCCCGGGTAAAAAGACGATCACAGGCGGGAGAAGGCTTAGGGAAAAAGAAAGCGACAGGTTAAAGGCTGTGGCCACAGGGCTGAAAGCTTTGGATATATGGTTTGAAGAGACGGAAGACGGGCTTGTCATACAAGGAGGGAACATAAAGGGCGGTAAAATCAATTCCTTTAACGATCATAGGATCGCCATGGCGTTTTCCTCCCTTTGCGTCGTGTCGGAAGGGGATATTGTCATAAACGGCGCAGAGTGCGTAAATAAATCGTATCCTTTGTTTTTCGAGGATTTGAAAAAAATCGGAGGTGGAATCGAATGAGTTCATTCGGCAGCAAAATCAAAGTCAACATATTCGGGGAATCACACGGTCCCGCTGTCGGGGTGGTCATAGAGGGGCTGGAAGCCGGTTTCCCCATAAATATGGAATCGGTCAGGGAAATGATGGACAGGAGAAGACCCGGTACCGGAAGACAGGTGACGGCAAGGAATGAGGCGGATGTCCCTGAAATATTAAGCGGGGTATATGAAGGAAAAACCACGGGGATGCCTCTTTGCGCGATTATAAGGAACAAAGATACAAGGTCGAAGGATTACAAAAAGCTTCAAAGCGTACCCAGGCCGGGGCACTCGGATTTCACCGCGCGCTTGAAATTTGACGGATTCAACGATATCCGTGGGGGAGGCGCATTTTCAGGCAGGCTCACCGCCCCGCTTGTTTTCGCCGGCGCCCTTGCAAAAGACTTGCTTTTACAAAAGGGCGTGACTATTGTTTCGCATTTGCTGAGCCTGGGAGGGGTGAAAGATGAACCTTTGAATAATATGGAGAAGGACGACAAGCAAGGGGATTCGATATTGAAAAACATAATTCCCATGATAGACGGTTCATCCGCTAAACTGGCTTACGATGTCGTAAACAAAGCAAGAAGCGACGGGGATTCCGTCGGAAGCGTAATTGAAACGGTGATATACGGTGTTCCCGCAGGAACAGGAGGGGTGTTGTATGATTCCTTTGAAAGCAGGCTGTCCAAGGTCTGTTTCGGAGTTCCGGGGGTTAAGGGCATTGAATTCGGATTGGGATTTGAAATGGCCGATATGAGAGGCAGCGGGACAAACGACGCGTTCCATATGGATAACGGAAAGGTTCGTACCGTCACGAACAACATGGGTGGCATTCTCGGCGGGATTGCCAACGGCATGCCGGTTGTTTTTAAAACCGTCATGAAACCTACCGCTTCAATCGCAAAAAAACAAAAAAGTGTGGATTTGGACACGAAAACCGAAACAGAACTTGAAATCGGAGGTCGGCACGACCCGTGCATAGGCATCAGGGCCGTACCCGTAATGGAAGCCTGCGCCGCACTGGTGACACTCGATTATATTATGGAGGCTTGATATGGACAATCTGGAAAAAAGCAGGGAGAAGATAAATTCAATAGATAAAAAACTGGCGGAGCTTTTCGAAGAGCGAATGGGATGCGTGAAAAAAATCGCACAGGAGAAGGCGAAAACCAATAAAGCGGTATCGGATCCGGACAGGGAGAAAAAGGTCATCGAAAACGCGTTGAACGCATTGACCGACAAAAGCATGGGGAAATACACCATCGAGTTTTTTAAAGACCTCATGGAGGTTTCCAAAAGAATGCAGTCCGACCTGATCCCTGTTTCCCCCGGACATGTGAACCTGGAACTGAAAAAAGGGGGCAAAGCCGGATATCAGGGCACTGAAGGCTCTTACACGGAGCAGGCATTTAGATGGGTGTACGGGGAAAAGGCGGAGCCTGCGCCATATGATGACCTGACCGATTTATTCGAAGCTATTTCCGCAGGGGAGATAATCAGCGGAGTCGTCCCCTACGAAAACTCCTCGACAGGCGGAGTGAATGCGGTGACGGACCTTATGAGAAGATACGGCCTCTATATAAAAGCCGAAACAGAAATACGGATCGAGCATTGCCTGCTTGGTGTAAGAGGTGCAGCCCTGTCGGATATCAAATATGTGTATTCGCACCCCCAGGGCCTTAGCCAGTGTTCGGAATTCTTCAATGATTATCCGGACCTTACGGAGTGTTCGTATTCGAATACGGCCTTTGCAGCAAGGGATGTGGCAAAGTGGGGTAAAAAGGAAAACGCGGCCATTGCATCCCCCAGATGCGCAAAACTTTACGGACTCGACATAATCCGTGACAACATCCAGAACAACAACAGAAACAAAACAAGGTTCATAGTGATAAGCCCGGATGCAAACCCTGTTGAAGGCGCCGTTAAAACAAGCATACTCTTCACTTCCGACCACAGGCCGGGAGCCTTATACAGGGTTCTTGAACCTTTTTATAAAACGGGCATCAATATAACGAGAATTGAGTCCAGGCCAAATCCCAGACGGAGTTTCGAGTATTTCTTCTATCTCGATTTCGGCGGAAGCGCGGCGGAACCCGAAGTCGCCCGGGCCTTGGAGGAAGCAAGGAAGTACTGCGGACTGTTCAGGATAATGGGATCCTACAAAGTGATATGAGGTTTATATGAAACTGGCGTTGATAGGTGAGAAATTGGGCCATAGCTATTCCAAAGCGATACATGAAAAGTTTTTCAAAATACAGGGTATTGAAGGCTCATACGACCTGATTGAAATACCCGATGAAAACGAATTATGCAAAAAAGTGAAACGGATGGAGGAAAACGGTTACAAAGGGTTCAACATAACAATCCCAAATAATAAAATGATTTTGAATTGTGTTGAACGGATCAAAGATGAAGCTGACGGTCTCGGCGCCGCAAACACCGTAGT